>DATEFT010000235.1:0-15726 GCA_035280505.1 Blastocatellia bacterium
CAGCATCCCGATCGTCGGCGCCGACAAGGCCTGGGCCGCCGGTTACACCGGCGAGGGCAAGGTCGTGGCGGTTCTCGACAGCGGAGTCGATAAGAACCACTCGTTCCTCGCCGGCAAGGTCGTTTCGGAAGCCTGTTACTCGACCACCGACCTCGAGATCGGATTCAATTCGCTCTGTCCGGGCGGCGCGCCCTCCTCCACCGCCGCCGATTCGGGCCTCAACTGCACCTTCGGGAGACAGTGCGCTCACGGTACGCACGTGGCCGGCATCGCCACGGGCAAAGCCGCCGACATCTCCGGCGTGGCCCGAGAGGCCAGGCTGATCTCGATCCAGGTCTTCTCACAGGTCAACAATTCGGCCTACTGTGGGACCGGCGAGCCGTGCCTGCTGGCCAGTACCTCCGACATGATGAGCGGGTTGAACCGCGTCTATGCGCTGAGAACCACCCAGAGCATCGTCTCGGTCAATATGAGCATCGGCGGCGGCATCTCTTTCGGCTATTGCGACGATAACAATCCGCTCAAGGACGCCATCGACCAGTTGCGATCGGCCGGAATCGCGACCGTGATCGCGGCCGGCAACAGCGGATACTCGGACGGGATCAGCTTTCCCGCGTGCACCTCGTCGGCGATCAGCGTCGGCGCCACCGGCGACGGAACCCTCACCTCCGCCAACTCCATCACCTACTACTCCAACGCCGCCCCGTTCCTGAGCCTGCTGGCGCCGGGAGACCAGATCAATTCATCGGTCCCGCCCGCGCTCTACGGCGATACCGACTTCGCCGTCTTCTCCGGCACCTCGATGGCCGCGCCGCACGTGGCGGGGGCCTGGGCGATCCTCAAACATCGCTTTCCCAATGCCAGCGTGGCCGAGGTCCTGGACCAGTTGAGAACGACCGGAGTCCCGATCCGCGACTTCCGTAACTTCACCGGTTTCAGCGTGATTCCGCGCATCAAGATCGACGCCGCGCTCAGTTGCAAGGCGGACGTCGCGGCGGATCATTGGCGGGGAGAGTACTTCAATAATCGCAACCTGACCGGCACCTCCGTCTCGGTTCGCGACGCGGGCGCCGGGTTCCTCAACCTCAACTTCGGCGCGGGCGGCCCGCACACCATCTGCGGCACGGGCGTCGACAATTTCTCGGCTCGCTGGACCCGCACGGTCAACCTCGGCCTCGGATACTACCGCTTCACGGTCACGGCGGACGACGGAGTGCGACTCTACGTTGACGGCCAACTGAAGATCGACCAGTGGATCGACCAGGCCGCCACCACCTACTTCGCGGATGTCTATCTCACCCCCGGCGATCATGAACTCAAGCTGGAGTACTATGAAGGCGGCGGCGACGCGGTGGCGCAACTCTCCTGGGGATTGGCCCCGGATTCCGAATGCTTCAGTAACGTGGCCGCGGACCACTGGCGGGGTGAGTACTACAACAACCGGGCGATGACCGGCACTCCCACGATGGTCCGTAACGAGGGCGACCGATTCCTCGACTTCAATTTCGGCGCCGGGGGCCCGAGTTCGGGCTGTGGAATGAAGGCGGACGACTTCTCGGCTCGCTGGATCGCCTCGCCCAACTTTCCCACCGGCGTCTATCGCTTCTCGGTCACGGCGGACGACGGAGTCAGGCTCTATATCGACGGCCAATTGAAGATCGACCAGTGGATCGATCAGGCCGCCACCACCTACACGACCGATGTCTTCCTCGCCGACGGCAACCACGAGATCAAGGTGGAGTACTACGAAGCCGGGGGCGACGCGGTCTTGCAACTCTCCTATGGCCTGAGCCCCGGCACGGACTGTCTGTCGAACGTCCCGGCAGATCACTGGCGGGGAGAGTATTACAACAACCGCAACCTGACCGGCGAGCCCGCGATGGTCCGGAACGACGGCAACAGTTCCCTCATCTTCGATTTCGGTACCGGCGGCCCGAGTGGGGGCTGTGGATTGGGCGTCGACAACTTCTCGGTTCGCTGGACTCGAACCGCCTACTTCCCCGAGACCAACTATTACCGATTCACGATCAGGGCGGATGACGGCGTGAGATTCTATGTCGACAACTCCCTGCGGTTTGACTCGTGGGTCGATCAGGCCGACCGGAACTATACGTTCGACCTCTATCTTTCGAGCGGCGACCACGAGCTGCGATTTGAGTATTACGAAGCCGGTGGGAATGCCATCGCGCGCCTCTATTGGGCCAATCCGAGCTGTCTGGCGTTTATCCCCTTCGCTAATTGGAACGGGAGCTTCTTCGAAAACCGCAACCTGTCGGGATACTCCATCATGGCCCACGACGGAGGCAACGGTTTCCTCGACCTCGACTTCGGCTCCGGGGGCCTCAGTTCGGATTGCGGATTGAGTCACGTCACGGACAATTTCTCGGCTCAATGGTACCGGGACGTCTACTTCGAGACGGCGGGCACCTATCGTTTCTCGGCCACGGCGGACGATGGGGTGAGGGTCTATGTCGACAGCAACCTGGTGATCGACAAGTGGATCGATCAACCGGCCA
Organism: Blastocatellia bacterium; assembly: GCA_035280505.1. Taxonomy (GTDB): domain Bacteria; phylum Acidobacteriota; class Blastocatellia; order RBC074; family RBC074; genus JAKEHZ01. The sequence continues at coordinate 2,517 of DATEFT010000235.1, forward strand.
CGACCTATACCGTCGATCTCGAACTCTATGCCGGCTACCATTACATAGTCGTGGAGTACTACGAAGCCACCGGCGACGCGATGATCCGCCTCTCCTGGGCGCCGATTCCGGCCATCGCCAGTAAGTCCGGCCGTTAAGTCCCGGGCTTAACGGTCAAACTGCGGAACACGCGACGCAATACGCCGGAATCGATTGAGCCCCTGTGCGTATTTCGCGTGTTCCGCGGTCCATCAAACAACGCGAGTCGAACGATCAAATTAATGTGATCGAGCGGCAATATTCTCGGCGAATCCACATCTGTTGCTCATGGAAGTCACTGCGACCAATCGGTGGCATCCGGAATAAGTACACGTCTCTGATCGTCGTGTAGCTGTTCTTCACGATCGATCCCGGTAATCAAGGTCAGTCTCACTCTCACCTCGCGTCGGGTCTGCCACCCGGCTGCCGGGTATTCACAACATGGTGCATATGCGAAAACAGATTATCCTTATCCTCCCAATAATAGTATTTGCCGTCTGTCTGTGGGGTTCGGTGCCTGACATGAATTCGATCTGGGATATTCGGACCAGTGCCTCCCCGCAAGACCCAAACCAGCCGTCGGCGGCCGAGCTGGCCGCGGCGCAGGAAGCCCAGCTCCAGGCCTCCGCCGACTTAACCCGCGGCGCTCAGACCGAAAAGAGATTTCTGGAGTTGAACACCAAGGCACAGACACAGCCCGACGGAGCCATCGCCGTGATCGTCAAATTACGGGTCGCCTTCCGCCCCGAGGGTGAGATCCTGGGCGCCGCCACGCTGCAGGCTCAGCGGCTCGCCATCGGCCAGATGCAGGACCGCCTGTTGAACAGCTTCTCCGCCTATCAGCCGGACTCGCTCAAACGGTTCGATGATCTCCCCTACCTCGCATTCAAGGTCGAGACGGTCGGCCTCGCGACGCTGCAGTCCCTTCCGGACCTGATCGACATCTACGAGGACGCGGCCTATCCTCCGGTCCTCGTCAGCAGTATCCCGATCGTCGGCGCCGACAAGGCCTGGGCCGCCGGTTACACCGGCGAGGGCAAAGTCGTGGCGGTTCTCGACACCGGAATCGACAAGAATCACTCGTTCCTCGCCGGCAAGGTCGTTTCGGAAGCCTGTTACTCAACCACCGACTACGTGACCGGATTCAATTCGCTCTGTCCGGGCGGCGCGCCCTCCTCCACCGCCGCCGATTCCGGCCTCAACTGCACCTTCGGGAGAGACTGCTCTCATGGTACGCACGTGGCCGGCATCGCCACGGGCAAAGCCGCCGACATCTCCGGCGTGGCCCGAGAGGCCAGGCTGATCTCGGTCAAGGTCTTCTCACAGGTCAACAATTCGGCCTACTGCGGAACCGAGGAGCCGTGCCTGCTGGCCAGGCTCTCCGACATGATGAGCGGGCTGAACCGCGTCTATGCCTTGAGAACCACCCAGAGCATCGTCTCGGTCAATATGAGCATCGGCGGCGGCATCTATTTCAGCTATTGCGACGATGACAATCCGCTCAAGGACGCCATCGACCAGTTGCGATCGGCCGGAATCGCGACCGTGATCGCGGCCGGCAACAACGGATACGCGAACGGGATCAGCTTTCCCGCGTGCACCTCGTCGGCGATCAGCGTCGGCGCCACCGGTAACGGAACCTTCATCGCCCCCGATACCGTGGCCTACTACTCCAACGCCGCCCCGTTCCTGAGCCTGCTGGCGCCCGGAGACCACATCAATTCATCGGTTCCGTCCGCGCTCTACGGCGATACCGACTTCGCCGTCTTCTCCGGCACCTCGATGGCCGCGCCGCACGTGGCGGGGGCCTGGGCGATCCTCAAACATCGCTTTCCCAATGCCAACGTGACCGAGGTCCTGGACCAGTTGAGAACGACCGGAATCCAGACCGTCGATTACCGCAGCGGCACCGTGCTTCCACGCATCAAGGTCGACGCCGCGCTCAACTGCAAAGTGGAGGTCGCGGAGGATCGTTGGCGAGGGGAGTATTTCAATAATCGCAACCTGAGCGGCACTTCCGTCTCGGTCCGCGACGAGGGTATCGGGTTCCTCAATTTCAACTTCGGCGCGGGCGGCCCGCATACCATCTGCGGCACGGGCGTCGATAACTTCTCGGCTCGCTGGACCCGCAAGGTCAACTTCGGCGTCGGTCGCTACCGCTTCACGGCCACGGCGGACGACGGAGTCAGGCTCTATATCGACGGCCAATTGAAGATCGACCAGTGGATCGATCAGGGCGCCACCACCTACTTCGCGGATGTCTATCTCACCGCCGGCATTCACGAGCTCAAGCTGGAGTACTATGAAGGCGGCGGCGGCGCGGTGGCGCAACTCGCCTGGGCGCTGGCTCCGGAGACCGATTGTTTCAGGAACGTCGCCACTGATGCCTGGCGGGGAGAGTTCTACAACAACCGGACGCTGACGGGCGAGCCCACGATGGTCCGCAACGACGGCACCGGGTTTCTCAATCTGGGCTTCGGCGCCGACAGCCCCGGCTCGAACTGCGGGCTGGGTGTCGATAACTTCTCGGCTCGCTGGACCCGGGCGGTGGACTTCGAGGCCGGCGTCTATCGCTTCTCGGTCACGGCGGACGACGGAGTCAGACTCTACATCGACGGCCAATTGAAGATCGACCAGTGGATCGATCAGGCCGCCACCACCTACACGACCGAGGTCTTCCTCTCCCCCGGCAGCCATGAGCTCAGGCTGGAGTACTATGAGGCAGGCGGTGATGCAGTGGCGCAACTCTCCTGGCAAAGCGCCGCCGCGACCGAATGTCTGGCGGAGGTCCCGGCGGACCAGTGGCGGGGAGAGTACTTCAACAATCACAACCTATTCGGCACTCCCGATCTGGTTCGCGGCGACGGCACCGGGTTCCTCGATGTCAACCTGGGCGCCGGCAGCCCGAGTTCGGGTTGTGGAGTGGCCGCGGATAACTTCTCCGCTCGCTGGACCCGCACGATCAACCTCACCGAAACCGGAATCCATCGCTTCACGGTGACGGGAGACGACGGAGTCAGACTCTATATCGACGGCGTCGTCTACATCGACCGGTGGATCGATCAAGCCGCCACCACCTATAGCGTCGAGCTCTATCTCTTCAGCGGCGCGCACCAGATCCGGCTGGACTACTACGACAGCGTGGGAGATGCGACGGCGCGCCTCTCCTGGAAGTTGCTCGGCGGCCCCGGCTGTAACCAATTCGTCTCCTTCGACCGATGGAGAGGATCGTATTTCGACGTTCGGACCCTGACGGGAACCGCCTCGATGATGCGCGATGACGGCGGCGGGTTCCTCGACGTCAACTTCGGCTCCGGCAGCCCCAGTTCGACCTGCGGACTGGACGGCGTCACGGACAACTTCGCGGTCCGCTGGGACCGGTACATCTATTTAGATACGTCGACTCTCTACCGCTTCTCGGTGACGGCGGACGACGGGGTGAGGGTCTATATCGACGGCCAATTGAAGATCGACCAGTGGATCGACCAGGCCGCCACCACCTACACGGCGGACGTCCAACTCTCCTACGGCTATCACTACGTCGTCGTGGAGTACTATGAAGCTACGGGTAACGCATCGGCGCGCCTCACCTGGGAACCGGTCTCGGCAGCCACCCAAGGAAGTCTAGAGAAGTCCAGGTAAGTCCAGATGCCTAAGCCCACGAAGTGGGCGACAAGCATAAAGCCCAAGGGTGAGGCAAGGCGCCAGCCGAGCCGACCCTTGGGTCATGATCGGATTAACATTGAGCCCACGGAGTGGGCGAAAGAAAATGGTCGTTTTCTTTCGTCTACTTCGTGGGCTCCTACTTTTCTCGGCTCTCTAGACTTCTCTAGACTTCCCTAACGCCGGCCGTCCAGATTGGCCCATTCGCCCGCCTGGATGAAGTTGGCCCAATAGTACGGATGGCGCAGTGTGGGATCCTTCAGCATCTCCAGTTGAATTTGGCGCAAAGCCTCGCCGCGTCCCACCCCCTCGAGCAATCGTTTGTAATAACCGACCATCAGGGTGTGGGTCTCTTTGTCGGAGACGGGCCACAGACTCATGACCTGCGTCTCCGATCCGGCCAGCACCAGCGCGCGCCGCAGACCATAGACCCCCTCGCCGTTCCGCACCTCGCCGACTCCGGTATCGCACGCGGAGAGGACGACCAGCCGGGTGCCCCAGAGATTCAAACTGGCGGCCTCCATGGCGGTCAGGACTCCGTCGTCATCGCCGCTTCGGCCTTCGTTCACTCCGGCCAGCACCAATCCGGACCGCAGCAGCGGATTTCCGATCTTGGCCGCCCAGCGGCTCAGACGCTGATCATGGCTTCGCAGCGGGTTCTCGCCGCTGCGGCTGCGGGTCTCGGTCGGCGCAGAGGGTTGATCACTGAGGAAGAAGCCGTGGGTCGCGATATGCAACACGCTCGGCGCGGCGGCCTGCTTGAGCGCGGTTTCGGTGGCCGCCTCTCGCAACAGCACGGAGGCCTCCGGGAAGATGGTCTTGATCGCCTCCGCCTCCTGCCCGGTCCCGGGCAGCGGCTGGAAGAAGACCTCCGACAGGTTTACCTGCGAACGCCCCTGGCGGCCGTTTTGATTGCCGGAGCTGCGGTCCACCCGCGCCATTCTCCCGAAGATCGGGCTGGCCACGACCAGCGGGGCGTTCCGGCTCGATTCTCCCGTCTGCAATCTCAGCAGGTCACTCCCGCTCGTCAGGTAACTGATGGTGTAACGCTCGACCAGATACTGATTCCGCTCATCGACCAGCGCGGCGAAGGGAATCAGGTTGAGCGCGCCGTCCGGAGCGATCAACAAATGGCGCGTTTCGCCCGCCATCCCGCCCAGCAGCGCCCGCACGGGCCGCGCGACCTTCTCATCGACCGTTCTCGCCAGCCGCTTGACATCGGCCCGCGCCGCGTCGCGCAGCGCCTGGCGCCAGGCATTCACGGCGCGATCGACGAGCGCGGCCTCGCCCAGATCGGCCCAGCGCGGCGGCCCCTGGGCCGTCAGCAGATAGGCGAGATAGCGAGGCGGCAGGTTCTTGCGGGTCCGCAGCTCCCAGGGCGTATAGACGGCAAACTCGACGAGCGCGCCGCCGGGAGGAAGCGCGGCCTGGATGGCGGCGAGCGTCACCGGCTTGGCCTGCGCGCGGAACGCGTCGCTGCGCGAGCTCAATTCCGCCTCCAGCTCTTCGACCTTCTCTTCGAGCGGCTTGATCCGGGTCTGGTAGAGATCCGGTTTGGCCGAGCCCGACTCCTTCAGAGTGAGGGCGGACAATTGCGAGCGGGCGGCCATGAGTCGATCGAAGAGTTCCTGATTCTGCGGCGTCACGTGGCGCCGCAACGCGGCCACCGTGTCGGCCATCGCATCCAGCCCGCGCCCTTTCCGGCGCAAGAGGGTCGTGAAGGCCAGGTCGAGCGCCTGCGGATCGTTCGGAGCGGCCCGGCTGTGGAGCGAGAGCGTGAAATCGGTCTGCTTCGAGAAGAGCGCGAGGTAGGCCAGTTTCTGGCGTTCGGAACCACTGGCGAGATTGAGTTCCAGGTTGCGCTCGCCGACCGCGTCGGCGCGCGCCAGTTGTTTGACGGCCTGCGGCAGGTCGCCCTTGAGCGCGTAGAGCAAGGCCAGATCGTTGAGCGACGCGACGGCATCCGGGTGATCCGGACCCAACACTCTCCCGCGGATGGCCAGCGCGCGTTTAAACGATTCCTCGGCTTTGGCAAAGTCGCCCTGGCTCAAATAGACGTTGGCCAGGTTGTCGAGAGAGTCCGCGACATACGGATTCTCCGGCCCCAGCACCTTCTCCCGGATGGTCAGCGCCCGCTCGAACAGCGGCCGGGCTTTGACGGAATTGCCGCTCTCCTGGTAGACGAGCCCCAGGTTGCTGAGAGTGCTGGCGACATCCACGTGATCGGGCCCCAGCATCTTCTCCCGAAGGATCAGCGCCCGCTGGTAGAGCGGTTCGGCCTTGTGATAACGCCCCTGATTGCGATAGAGACTGGCCAGACTGTTGATGGTGGCGGCCACGTCGCGGTGATCCGGTCCCAACGCCCGCTCCCGAATGTTCAGCGCCCGCTGATAGAGCGGTTCGGCCTTGGCATAGTCGCCTCGTTCGACATAGAGAATCCCGAGATTGGCGAGAGCGGCGGCGACCTCCGGGTGATCCGGCCCCAGCGCCTTCTCCGCAATCACGCGCGCCTGTTGGAAGAGCGGCTCGGCCTTCGCAAAATCGCCCTTGATGCTGTAGAGGACGGCCAGCCGGCTGTAGGCGAGAGCGACCTCCCGGTGCTCCGGCCCCAGGATCTTTTTACGGATCTCCAGCACCCGTTCGACCAGCGGAATCGCTTCATCAAAGCGGCCCATCCGTTGGAGTTTGAGATACTCCTGATAGAGCCGTTGCGCCTCCTGCAGGGCATGATCCGGTTCGGTCGCGGCCCGCAGCTCTTCGATTCGAATCTGATAGTTTCCGGCGGCCGCCGTCTTCTGCTTGGGTTGCACGATCACCCGGTAGTCGCCGGCCGTTTCGGCCACCTGCGAGAGGATCTCCGAACCCCGCAACCGGATCTCGGAATCGAGTTCGATCAATTGCCGCTCGTCGGGCCCCGCCAACTGCACGACCACATCGACGCCGTCCTGTTCGACGACCACTTTCAGAAACTGATCGGCGCCCAGCTTGACCCGGTAACGATGGCGCTGCCCGCCCGCCAGTTCGCGTTTGACCGGCTTTCCGGGCTCCAATTCGCGCAGGTCGCTCTCATCGGCGGTCCCCGCGTTGGCGCCGGGAGGCGTCGTGGGCGATTGCTGGTTCAGACCGAGGGCCCTTCCGAAAACCCGGTCTGCAGGCCCACCGGCCAACAGGATGAAGAACGTGAACAATACCAGGCAATTGGTTAGGTCTCGGGAGACGACCCGGTAGTCCCGGGCGCTTGAGGCCGAGCGGCGCGCGTTTCGATCGATCATGGTTAACCTTATCTGTTAATCAGCCGGCGCTCTTGGTTAAAAAGCAGCCCTGAATTGATTCGAGGCTCACCTGTCAAAATTGATGGATTATTTAATTAATTATTGACTGATCCTGGCTGCCGATCCGTCCCACTGCTGACGATTCCGGCCCAATTCGGCTAGAATATTCTTCAATCATAAACTTAAAGATACTTTTGCCATGGCGGGATTTGTTTGTCAACGCCAAAAATCTCGGCGATTCATGTGGCTCCTCGCCGTCACATACTGATAATGTCCGAAAAAAAGGCCACATTCAGCCCCGGACAAGACGATTTACCAAAGGAGACTAGCAATGAACAATCGACTCGACGCCTCTCTCGGAGATGGCGACCCGAAACCAAGTAGATACCGGCAGTCACGCCCGGTCGCCCTGCTCTGCGGAGCGTTGATCCTGACGACGGTGATCGGACTCCTGTCCGTCATCGCCGCGCAGACCACCACAGCCACCCTCAGCGGGATCGTCACCGACGTCAAAGGAGCGATCGTCGCGGACGTCCAGATCACCGTCACGAACACCGGGACGGGATTGAAGCGGCAAACGACCAGCAACACGGAAGGCTTCTACACGGTGCCGCTGCTGCCGCCGGGCACCTATGCGCTGCGGGCGCAGCGTGACGGCTTCGCCCCGGTCGAGATCGGGAACATCGAACTGCCGGTCGCCGGCCAGGTCGCGATCGACGTCAACCTGCGGGTCGGAGGCATCGGCGACACGGTCACCATCTCAGCCCAGACGCCGCTCCTGCAGAGCGATACCAGCGCGCTGGCCGAGCTCGTCACCAACAAACAGGTCGATCTGTTGCCGATCAACGGACGCGACTACCGGCGGCTGACGACGCTGCTGCCGGGCTCCGCGCCACGCTCGCAGCGAGGCTCGCTCGGATCGTTCACCGTCAACGGGCAACGCGAGAAGGCCAACATCTTTCTGATCGACGGCGTCGATAACAACGATTCGTTCCGCAATCAGCCGTCCTTCAACCAGGGCGGCGTGACGGGCGCGCCGGCCACCCTCATGCCGGTCGATGCCCTGGGCGAATTCAACCTGCAGACGCAGGGCGCGGCGGAGTATGGCCGCAATTCCGGCGCCATCGTCAACCTGGTGCTCAAGACCGGAACCAACGAGTTTCACGGCACGGCCTACAACTTTCTCCGCAACGACAATTTCGACGCGCGCCCGTTCTTCGAGACCGTCAAGAACGAATTCCGCAACAACAACTTCGGCGGAGTGTTCGGCGGCCCGGTCATCAAGAACCGCACCTTCTTCTTCACCGGCTACGAGGGCCAGCGCGAGTTCGTCTTCTCGACCTCCCTGGTCGCGGTGCCGAGCGCCGCGGATCTGGCGGCGGCGCGGCAGGTCAATGCCAGCCGCGGGCTGGCGGACAATCCGCTCAGTCTCCGGCTGCTGCAGCTCTTCCCGCAACCCAACCGGACCGGAGCCGGCGGCAACTACCTGGTCTCCGCGCCGAATACCAACAACAGCGACAACTTCCTGGCCAAAGTCGACCACCAGTTCAGCAGCCGCTACACGCTGAGCGGACGGTATATCTTCGGCGACGGAAGCCAGGTCTTTCCGCTGACCACCGGAAACGGTTCGCCGCTGCCGGCCTACCAGACGGTGGTGCCGACCCGCGTCCAACTGTTCGGGTTGAACCTCTCGCAGGTCCTCTCGGCGCACCTCGTCAACGAAACCCGGGTCGCCTATAACCGGTTCGTCCAGAGCTTCACTCCGCTCGACGCCGATTTCGATCCGGCGAGCATCGGGCTGGTGACGGGCGCCCAATCGCTGCCGACCATCACCGTCACGGGGTTCGTCCCGCTCGGCGCGCCGACCAACGTGCCGCGCGGGCGCGTCAGCAGCGGCTACCAGTTCGTCGACAATCTGACGTGGACGCTCCATTCGCACACGTTCAAGATGGGCGGCGAATATCGCCGGGCGATCGTCAATTCGTTCAACGACCAGCAGGCGCGGGGACGGCTGAATTTCACCAGTCTCGCCGACTTTCTGGCCGGCCGACTGAGCCCGAGTCAAACCGTCATTCTGCGCGGCGCGACCCGGCGCGATACCTTCTCCAACAACTTCGGGCTCTTCGTGCAGGATGATTGGAAAGTCTCGCCGCGACTGACCCTCAACCTGGGATTGCGCTACGAGTACCTGGGAGTCTTCCAGGAAGAGCACGACCGGATCGCCAATTTCGTTCCGACCGCCGGGTTGGTGCAGGTGGGCAGCGCCGGTCTCGACAACCTCTACCAGCCGGACCGCAACAACTTCGCGCCGCGCCTGGGTTTCGCCTACGACCTGACGGGAAAGAATCGGACGATTCTGCGCGGCGGGTACGGCTGGTATTACGACACGCCGTCCCAGGACTACTTCCTGCTGCAAGGTTTCCAGAACGGCGGAATCGGGAGCCCGACGCTCAATCCGCTGCCCGGCCTGGGCGCCTTCACCGTGGGATTCCCGGCGACTGCGACCAATATTCCTTTCGGACCGGGCGTGCCGATCTTCGGCACGGCCAATGTTCCGCCGACCACGAGTCTCGCCCTCTCCGGGGTCGATCTCAATCTGCGGACGCCCTATATTCAAAACTACAACCTCAACCTGCAACATGAGCTGCGGGCGGGGACCATCGTCCAGGCCTCGTACGTCGGTTCACGCGGGACCAGACTGTTCCGCGTCCGCGATATCAACCAGGTGCTTCCCGGGACCACCATCCGGCCGTACGGCGCCCAGTTCCCGCAGTTCAGTTTCATCAACTATCTGGAGACGTCGGCCAACTCGAACTACAACGCGCTGCAGACGACCGTCAAACAGCGGCTGGCGCGCGGGCTCAATCTCTATGCCGCCTACACCTGGTCGAAGTCGATCGACGACGCCTCGAACGGCATCTATTCGGGGACGCGCGGCGTCGCGTTTCCGCAGAACAGCTACGACCTGGCGGCGGAACGCGCCGTCTCCAGCTTCGACCTGCGCCACCGGGTGACGGTCAATTTCACCTACGACGTCAACTTCCTGACCAATCTCTTCGAATCGTGGCCGAAGCGGTTGACCGGCGGCTGGCAGATCGGCGGCATCTACACCGGCCAGAGCGGTCTGCCGATCACGCCCTTTTTGAGCATCGACAACAGCCGCACGGGCGAGATCAACGACCGTCCGAACCTGATCGGCGATCCGAACTCCGGCCCCCAAACTCCGGGAGCCTGGTTCAACACGGCGGCCTTCGCGACCCCGGCGGCCGGGACCTTCGGAACCTCCGGTCGCAACGTGATCATCGGACCCACCTTCCACACCGTGGACTTCTCGATGAACAAGGTGACGAAGGTCAACGAACGCTTCGCGCTGCAGTTCCGGGCTGAAGTCTTCAATCTCTTCAACCGCGCCAACTTCAGCGTGCCGAACGTGGATTTCAACAACCGGACCTTCGGCACCGTCACCGAAACCCCGGACGTCACGGCGGGCAACCCGCGCCTCGGCGAGGGCGGCCCCCGCGCCATTCAATTCGGTCTGAAGCTGATCTTCTAAAGAAACAAACCGCGAAACACGCAAAAGACGCGAAATCAAGCCGATTTTCGCGTCTTCCGCGTGTTTCGCGGTTTAAAAACCTTCTTTCGTCCTGCTACTTCTTGACTACCGTCAGCTTGAGTTCCGATGGATACTGCCGGGAGTGGTGGACGGCATTATGCGCCACGACTCCCTGCGCCTCGTCGTAGTTCTTCCCGCCCGTATTCATGTTTCGATCGAAGCGGGGAAAGTTGCTGCTCGAGACCTCCAATCGAATGCGATGGCCCGCCTCGAAATAGTTGCTCGTCACCATCGGCTGCAACACCACTTTATAGACCTTTCCCGCCTCCATCCAGACCGGGGGCTGATCGTACCCGTTCCGGTACCGCATCCGCTGGATCGTCTCGTCCAGATTGTAGGCCCGCCCGTCCGGATAGACGTCGATCAGCTTCACGGTGAAATCGGTGTCCTTAACATCCGACGAGACGTAGAGCGTGACTTCGATCGGACCGCTCACTTCGAGCCCCTGTTTCAGAGGCTCGCTGCTGTAGACCAGAATGTCCGGCCGCTCTTCCATCCGGCGCTGATCGAAGGCGCCGCCCGCCACCGCGTTCCCCGTACAGCAGACGTTGCCGCCGTGTGAAGCGACCGGGTTCATGGGGTCGTAATCGAATCGATCCGGAGTGTCGGTCCCCGGAGCCCCCTCGCCGAGCTGCCCGTCGCCGTTGAGCGTGTTCGCCCGGCCCGCGCTCGACAGGAAGAGCGTCATCGGCTGCGCTCCCGCCGGCGGCCAGGTCTCCGAAGCCTGCCACTGGTTCAAGCCCATCGTGTAGTAACGAACCTTCGGCATCTTCTCGAGCAGCTTGTGATCTTCGCCCTTCAGAAAATGATCGAACCAGCCGTACGTCAGCTCGTCGTAGTTCAGGCGCGCGTCTCCCATCTCACGCTCGCCGACGACCGTGTTCTGAGTGGCGCGTTTGTAGGCGCAATGGAGAGTCGGAGCGATCACGGCGTACTGTTGATCGGCGATCTCGGGCCGGGCGGTCTTTCGCACGTGATTGTAAGCGGCCAGGTTCGGACCCACCGACACGTCGTACCAGGACATGAACCAGAATCCCGGGATATTGATCTTCATATTGTCGTGCCACAATCCGCCCTTGTACCACGCCTGGCTGTTCGGCGCGCGCCGGATCATGGCGCCGCCCGTGGCCACGGGCATGGGATCGGCGAAGATCCCGGGAGGTCCGCCCACCGCCTTGATGATGTCCATGACCGGAAGATGCCGCAGCGCCTTCGACCAATCGACCGGCGGCAACTGCTGGGCCAGGTCGAACGACTTCGACACGCGAATCAACTCTTCCTGCGGCGTGTTCGACGGAAACGCCGGCCGCACCTGATTCTGCTGCCCGTAGAGCCAGGCGATGAAGAGCATCTGAACGGCGCCGCCGCGATACCAGTTCCCCTGCTCGTAGTAGGGCCCCACCCGGCCGACCCCCGCGCCGAATCCCTGCGGGATCATGGTCGTGTAGGCCGGATTGCCCTGCGCCGCCACCGCCAACTGCCACTCCGCCGTGGACGAGCATCCGATCGTGCCGACCTTGCCGTTCGACCACGGCTGCTTGGAGATCCACGATAGGGCGTCCTCGCCGTCGCTCAGCGGCGGCCCCAGAATGTCGTAATTCCCCTCGGAGAAGAAATGGCCGCGCTCGTTCATCTGAACGAACGCATATCCCCGTTTGACCGCCTCCAACTCATTGGTCATGTCGCGCGGCGCGCCGTTGCGAACGTCCCAGAAATTGAAGTTATATGGAGTCCGAACGAAGATCGCGGGATATCTCTTCGACGGATCTTTCGGGCGATAGACATCCGCCGCCATCCGCTTGCCGTCGCGCATCCGCACCATGAGCTTGCGCTCGACGATCGCCACCGATTGCAACTCTTTCTCCAGCGAGTTCCGCCGGGCAACCAGCTCCGGGTTCGGACCGCCCTGCCCCGGCCCCTGCCCCGAAACGAATTGAATGGCCACTACCGATCCCGCTCCGGCCAGCAACACCCCCCAAAGAATCATCTTTTGCATGTGTCTGCTCCTTAGGATTAAGGCACTTCATGTTGATCGATCTCTGCGGCTGGCAGCACAGCGTGCCGGTTGGGCAGCCGCGTCATGAGGTCCGGTTTTGGATACATTATCCCAACAGGATATTGGAAGGGAATGTCGATCGGATTAATTTCGGTTGTGCTTTAACCGCGAAACACGCGAAAGACGGGAAAAATGCCGATTTCGCGTATTTGGCGTGTTCCGCGGTTTGATTCTAAAATCCCAGGGAACTTACTTCGCCGGTTTTCGCAGGACGAATGCTTTTTCGCCGATGCCGATGACCTCATTGCTGTCGGGATAGAAATAGAAGGCCCGCCGTTCGACCCGGCCCTGTCGGAATTTCTGAAAGAACGGGAATTCAAGGCGGGGTCCAGGAATTGACTGCGATTGGCGGGACCGATCAACGTCAAAAGGTGCGAGATGAGTGGTCTTTTGAAGCGATCAGCCGATCAATTGAGATGAATGATTCCTCGCCGCAACGCGACGGTTACCGCCAGCGTTCGGTCGTTAACATTGAGTTTGTCGAAGACATTTCTGACGTGGGCTTTGACCGTGTCTTCCGCGATCCCCAGCATGGCTCCCACCTCTTTGTTGCGGAGCCCCTGCGCGATCAATTTCAGGATCTCTCGC
>DATEFT010000236.1:0-3042 GCA_035280505.1 Blastocatellia bacterium
CACCAAACTTCGGGGAGAGGATCTCCCCAGAGTCTGGTGAAAGTTCCTGCGATACCACGACAATAGATAGAGGCAGCCATTCTCACCAAACTCTCGGAGATCCCGCTTTATCGCGTCAAAGCCAGTGATACCGGATCATTCGTCGTAAATACAAGAAAATATTGACAGGTGGTATTTTCAGCAGGGACAGAATCACGCCCGATAGTCTCGCGCCGAGGCCGAAGTTCCGATAGGGTTTTCTGAGCACGCTGGCGCTGGGCGAGTTCAGCCTCAGTGAGGTTCTTCACTTAAGCCCTGGTACTCCAAGCTCGCAAAATGCGCATCCGCCATCAAATGAACCGCAGGTCTTCTACCTGCAGCGCGTCCTCCGTCCCATTAAAGAGCCGGCAGGTGCCATCGTACTTGCTCCCCAATGCCGCAAGCTCTTTTTCAACCTGCTCCTCTAACTCACTCTTTAGAGTGCAGACCGCATATCCACCACTCTGGACCGGGCGTGGCAAGGATTGCTCTGTTACAAGTGTCGTTTCAAATCCCGTGGGCGTCATGCCCGCCAAGAGCACTTGCCCATTTTTCGCCGTGCCGAATACATAAATTCTCATCGTCGCAACTTTCTGTTCTGTTCTTGCGGTCCCATATGATAACGCGCGATCTCTGCGCCAAGGTCAATTGCGTCCTTCACGTAGATCGTCCTGTCCCCGCCCAACATTTTGGTTTTGACTTACTCGTTATCATCATCCCGATAACGACGCGGTGTGCCATTTTCGTTCGATCACAGTCAGAAAAATGTTGGGGACCGACACCCTTAGTCGCGCCCGCGAAACGCCGGCGAATCGGCTAAGGTCCCAAGCCAGTGCAGGCCGCTATGCTTCCCTGCTCTTGAGTTTATGCCGGCGATGACGGTGGAGGCGCTGCCTGGCGCCATCACTCATCCCTTTCGGGAAAAGTCAGGTCACGAATATAGCGCAGGCCGGAAGAGTTACCCCCTAATGAAGTTTTTTCGTTCTAACGAAAGGCTCTTCCGGCTCGTGCTGTTTAGCGATTACAGATAATCAAGCTTAGTAACTGCGGCGGCGATTGCCACTGCTGAAGCTATTGCGTCCTCCGCTAGAGCCGCCACGGCTGCCCCGGTCTTCCCTGGGCTTGGCTTCGTTGACGGTGAGCGCGCGGCCACCCAGCTCTTTTCCATTCAGAGCCTGAATCGCGGCCTGAGCCGATTCTTTGCAATCCAGCTCGATAAAAGCGAATCCGCGCGAGTGGCCGGTGTCTCGGTCGGTAATGATACTCGCAGAGCTGACCTGACCGTACTGGCCGAATTGTTCTTGTAGATCCCCCTCCGTTGTATTGAAGGCCAAGTTCCCGACATATAATTTAACTGACATTGATTTCCTCTCAATGTAATCGAAGCAAGCGAATGAGCTTCGGGAACGGTTCCCACTTGACACAATCGACACTCAAATCAACGAGCGGCTTCTTAACGTTACTAATTACTTGCTCCCTAGGCCTGATGCGCAATTCACGATTGACAAGCATCACCGTTGACACTAAGAGAGAAAGCTGAGTTGAAGAATTGACCGGCTTTGAAATCGAAGGAAAAGCTCATTGCGATTCGTAAAGAAGGCAAGTAACTGATTCATTAAAACAAAGAGGGTTTATTTCAACTAGTGGGAGTATAGCATATAAAGTCATTCTTGTATTGAATTATTTATTGCCCCTCGTCAAAACTCGACCGATACGTGTTTACAACAACTTCGCTCAGACATGACGTTAGAAGTCATCCCAAAACCCTTTTCAAAGTAATGAGGGCGCAAGCCATACGAATCAGAGCGGCAGATACTTTCTCAGACCTTTCGTATCTGACGGTCAGTCGGCGGAAGTTTTGCAGCCAGGAGGTGATTCTTTCGATGATCCATCGCCGTTTGAACCGGCGCAGTTTCCGTCCATCTTGATGCGTCGCGATCCGGTTATTGCTGCGGGCCGGAATGATCGGCTCGATTCCACGTTGGCTCAATAAGGCGCGCACTTCGTTGCAATCGTAGCCTCGATCACCGATCAGTCGCGCTGGCCGACCCCATTGGCGAGGCCCCGTTTCCGCTTCGGCTAGGCGATCCGCGCCAGATAATCGGCGAGCCTCTGATCCTTGATAATCAGATAATGTTCCGCGCGAGTCTCAATCAGCTCCAGGTTCTGAAATCGCTTCATAAACTTGCGGACTCGGAGCCGGGTGGCACCGACCATCTCCGACAATTCCTCACTCGAAAAAATCCACTCGATGCAGATGCCGCCAGGTTCTCTCCGGCCGAACGTTCGAGCCAGCCGCAATAACGTCTTGCCCAATCGCTGTTCGGTATCGACCGTCATCAGATTGGCGATCGCCTGCTGCTGATCGACAATCCTCGGCATCAGATATTGCACAAATCCTTCAAGGAGCCGGTCGCGGCTGAGCAACGCAAGGAACGCCGAACGAGGCACTTGTCTCAAGTTCGTCTCTTGCATGGCGATCGCTGTTTCTAACCGCGTGCCCGACCTCGTCGGACACAACTCACCAAATACATCTCCCGCCGAATAGATGGCGAGAATGCACTCTCTATCTTCCGGCAAACTCATCATCAGCTTGACCCATCCGCTCTCGATAAAGTAGACCATCTCGGCGTGGTCTCCACATTGATAAATATGATGGTGTCGGGCGAACTTGACCGGGTGAGAATTGCCGGCCTCGCGCCGCAACGAATCACGCAATTGCTGTTTGAACCGATCCGTATGTGAAGTCTCTTGAATCAAGATCGCGTCCCTCTTTGATGCCAACCTCATCATGACTGCCCGGTAAATCGGCGATGGCCTCGATCCGGCATAACCCGGTCCAGGTCAGTCCGGCATCGGCGGCCACGAGCCGTCCGATATATGCTCAAGCTGTGGGCTAATAATCGGCCAAGCCGAGTTGACTTGCCGTCCAATAGTGAACAAGCCGGGAAAGAAAGGGGACTGAGAGCGGCTTCATCGCTCGTGGGTCTGGAATCTAATGGGGAAGGAAAAGCGACGAAATCA
>DATEFT010000237.1:0-5639 GCA_035280505.1 Blastocatellia bacterium
CTCCCGTTCGCAACATCGAGCGGTTGATGGAAGTGGAACTGGAGATCATCGTGCGGTTCGGCTCCACCAGCATGCCGCTGCGCGACGTGGTGAGACTCGGCATCGGAACCATGATCGAACTCAATCGCGCCGTGGATGAACCCGTGGAGTTGCTCGTCAACGGCCGGCAATTGGCCCGCGGAGAGGTAGTCGTCATCGACGGTTATTACGGAGTCCGGATCACCGAGATCGGCGCGTCCAGTGAGCGGCCCCTCTCACTCATCTCCACATAGTCTAGAGAAGTCCGGAGAAGTCTGGAAAAGTCTAGAAAAGTCCGGAAGAACGGATTCCCAGACTTCTTATACTTCACCAGTCCGGAAGACCAAGTCTCTGGACCTCTCCAGACTTCTCTCGACTTTTCTGGACTTTTCCAGACTATTTTTATGGATTACCAACACTCGCTTACCTTGATCGTTCTGAGTTGCGCGCCGGCGGCCCTGATCGGCTGCATCGTGCTGGCCGTGACGGTCTACCGCCTGCGCCAGACCGTTCAACGCAGCCTGGCCTCCGCCTCACAGACGGCTAAACGATTGGCGGCCGTTCAACGCCGGTTGGACGAGGTCTCGCGGCACGCGGCGGAACGAGCGGGCCGGATCGCGTGGCTCGAAGCGCGCGCCCGCCGGGAGCAGACGGACGACAGTGTGCCGGCCCCACCGGAACCGGCGGCCGCCGCCCGAACCAGCATGACCGAGCGGCGCCACCGCGTGCTGGCGCTGACACAACGCGGGATGGATCCGGCGACCATCGCCGAGACCCTGGGAGTTCCCTACGGCGAGGTGGAATTGATCATCTCGCTGAGCACCGCGGCCTACACGGTCGCCTGAGGAGGGTTATGAATTACGGGCTTTACACGGCTTACCTGGGAATGCGGGCGCGGATGCGCACGATCGACGTGATCGCCAACAACATCGCCAACAGCTCCACCAGCGGGTTCAAGGCGGGGGGCATGGTCTATCACTCGGTGGAGACCGATGCGGCGGGCATTCTGCCGGCCTGGGCTCAGCCTTACGGCCAACCGGCCGCGGATGCGCAGGCGGGGACGCCGCTGACGCCCTCGCGGGCGCTCGGCGTGGTGACCGGGGGCCTGACCGATTTCTCCACCGGCTCGATCCGCCAGACGGGCAACCCGCTGGACGTGGCGCTCTCGGGCGACGGTTTTCTAGTCGTGCAGACGGCGCGCGGCGAACGATACACCCGCAGCGGCTCGCTGACCCTCGACGCCACCGGCCAACTGGTCACGATGCAGGGCGACCTGGTGGTCGGCGACGGCGGCCCCATCACGATCAGGCCCGGCGAGGTCTCGATCGGCGAAGACGGCAGCGTCTCCGTCGGCGGTCAGATCGCGGGGCGCCTCAAGCTGGTGCGTTTCGAGAATCCCCAGGCGGAACTGGTCAAAGAGGGCGACTCGCTCTTCGCGGCGATCAGCACCGACCCGCCGGCGGAGTCCACGCAAACACGGGTCCTGCAAGGCGCGCTCGAATCGTCCAACGTCAATCCGGTCGAACAGATGGTCAGCATGATGCAGAACAATCGCGAATTCGAATCGCTGCAGCGTTCCGTCACTCAACTCATGACCCTCCGCAAGATCGCTTCCGAGATCGGGAAGATTTAGTTTTCAGAAGGAGTCAATTATGAGAGCACTTTTCACGGCGGCCACCGGCATGCAGGTGCAGCAACTGAACGTCGACAACATCGCGCACAATCTGGCGAACGCCTCCACCGTCGGGTTCAAACGTTCGCGCCTCGATTTCGAAGACCTGCTCTACCAGAATCTGCGGACTCCGGGGGCGGCCTCGAACGCCTCGACCATCCTGCCGGTCGGCCTGCAGATCGGTCTCGGGGCCCGGGCGATCACCAGCCAGCGCATCTTTCTGCAGGGCGAATACAAACAGACCGACAATCCGCTCGACGTGGTGATCGAGGGCGCCGGTTTTTTCCAGGTGCGCCAGACCAACGGGGAGCTGGCCTATACGCGGTCCGGCTCGTTCCATCTCAATGCCCAGGGCCAACTGGTGACCGCCGCCGGCGAATCGATCGAACCGGCGATCACGGTGCCGCGCGAGTCGACCTCGCTGACGATCGGCACCGACGGCACCGTCAGCGTCACGGTCCCGGGCCAGGCCAACGCCCAGAACGTGGGGCAGATTCAATTGGCCCTCTTCGTCAATCCCGCGGGGCTCGAGTCGCTCGGGCAGAACCTCTACCGGGAGACCTCGGCTTCGGGCGCGCCCACGGCCGGGCCCCCCAATTCACAGGGCCTGGGGCGCATCACCCAGGGTTACGTCGAGGGATCGAACGTCAACGTCGTCGAGGAGCTGGTCAACATGATCTCCGCTCAGCGCGTCTACGAGACCAACTCGAAGGTGATCACCACCGCCGATCGCATGCTGGGCACCATCAATCAGGCGGTCTCATGAAGCTCGGCTGGTGGTGGCTGCCGCTGCTGCTCCTGGCGCCGGGCCCGCTCGTCGAGGGGCGGGGCGAGCCGGTGGTGCGGGTGGCGGCCGAGATCACGGCTCAAGCGGACCGGATCACGCTCGGCGACATCGCCGAGGTCGAGGCGGACCAACCGCCGGTCGCCCAACGGTTGCGGAGCGTGGCGCTCGGCTACGCTCCGAACGTCGGCGCCGTCCGGGAGCTGACGCGGGATCGCATCAGGCTCTCGATCACGGCGGCCGGGTTTCCTCAGGGCACGGTGCGAATCGAGGCCCCGCCGCTGGTCCGGATCCGCCGTTCGTCACAGGTCGTGGCGCCGGAACTGGCCTGGGCCGCGGTCGAACAGGCGACGCTCCCGGAGCTGCGCACCTGGGGCGCGACCGCCCGGCTCTCGCGGCTGGATCTGCCGCCCGTCATCGAAGTCCCTTCCGGCCTGGTCGAAGCGCGGGCCGGCGTCGCCGGCGTGCGAGATCCGTTTGCGCCTTTTCCGGCCGCGATCGAGATCCTGGTGGACGGACGGGTGGCCCAACGCTTGAACGTCACCGCCCAGGTCGAGGCCTTCGCTCCGGTCGCCGTGGCGGCTCGCGAGTTGCTGGCCAATTCCCGGCTGCACCCGACCGATGCGGTGATCGAGGTGCGCCGGCTGGAACGCGCCGCGTCTTTCTATCTTCGCGACGCCGCTCGATTGCGCGGAACCTCCGCGCGGCGGACGGTGGCGCCCGGAGAGACCATCACCGCCGATCTGTTGGCTTCGGAGTTCGTCGTCAAACCCGGCGACCCGGTCAAGATCATCAGCGAATCGGGCCGGCTTCAGGTCACCGCGGCCGGCGAGGCCCGCGCGGCGGGCCGCATCGGCGACCGCATTCAAGTGAAGAACAATCAGTCGGGCCTCTTGCTCCAGGCCGTCGTCGTGGATGAAGGTCTGGTCAATATCAGTTTTTAGTTTTCAGGACTTGACCGCGAAAGATTCGAAAGACGCGAAGCCCATCAATTTTCGCGTCTTTCGCCTGTTCCGCGGTTTGAATCTCGAAGGGAGGAAGCGATGTCATCGTTCAGAGCCTGCACACTAATTTTGAGCGTCAGCTTATTGTCGGCGACCGTCACGTCGGCGGCGGCGGAGAATCGGCCGGGCCGGAGCTTGGAGAGTAAAAAACGAAAGAAGGAACAGAGTCCCGGCGAAGACGGCCGCAAAAAACTGGTCGAGGCCGCTGAGCCGGCGCCGGTCAAAGAGCCCGCGCCGGCTCCGTTGCTTCCGGCAACCCCGCGCCCCGCCAACGGATCGCTGTACACGGACCAGGCGCCCGCCGGCAATCTCTTCACCGACTTCAAGGCCGAACGCCCCGGAGACCTGGTCTTCATCGACATCGTCGAGACAAGCACCGCCACCGTCACCTCGAACGCCAGCCGCAGCCGCGACTCCGGAACGCTCGGCGGATTGACCGGGGCGGCGGGAGCGCTCCCGGGCCCGGGCGCGACGATCTCCGGCGTCCTCGGCGGACTCGGTTCGCGCAAATTCGAGGGCAACGGCCAGACGACCCGCACCAGCAGCATGACGGCCCGGGTCGCGGCGCGAGTCACCCAGGTCATGCCGAACGGCGATCTGCAGGTCGAGGCGCACAAACTGGTGAAGATCAACAAAGAGGATGAAATGGTGACGCTCTCCGGGATCGTGCGCCGCCGCGACATCACGGCGGACAATGCCATCCCGACCACGGTGATCGGCAATCTGCGGGTCGCCATCAATGGCAAGGGAGTTGCTTCAGCCGATAATGCCCCAGGTTGGTTATATCGGCTCTTCGAGAAGGTCGCGCCGTTTTAACCTGAAAATAACAGGTGATTGGTTATGAATGCACAAAACTTCTTTATTCGCGGTCTGATCCTTCCGGCCCTCTGCGTTCTCGCCTCGGTCGCCGCCCTCGCCCAGGCTTCCGACAATGACGCCGCCTTGACAGTCCGCGTCAAAGACATAGCAGAGATCGAGGGAGTCCGCAGCAATCAACTGATCGGTTACGGCCTGATCGTCGGCCTCAATCGGACGGGCGATCGCGTCCAACAGAATCTCTACGCCCGTCAGACGCTGCAGAACCTGCTCGAACGGATGGGAATCAGCACGCCGATCAGCGCGCTCTTGCCGGAGAATATGGCCACCGTGCTGGTGACGGCCACGCTGCCGCCGTTCGCGCGGCAGGGCACGCGAATCGACGCCACGGTCTCGTCGATCGGCGACGCCCGTTCGCTGCAGGGCGGAACGCTGATCATCACCCCGCTCAAGGGAGTGGACGGACAGGTCTATGCGATGGCGCAGGGGTCGGTCTCGATCGGCGGGATCTCCGCCGGCAGGTCCGGCAGCTCCGTGGAGATCAACCATCCGACGGTGGGACGGCTCCCGAACGGCGCCACCGTCGAGAGGGCGGTCGCCAACAACCTGGCCGAACAGCAGGCGCTGACGCTGGTCCTGCGGCAGGACGATTTCACCACCGCCGCCCGCCTCAGCCGCGCGATCAATCAACGATTCGGCATGGAGACCGCCCGCGCCCTCGACGGACGCAACGTGGAGGTGCGGATCCCGGAGCGATGGAACGCGGATCACGTCGGATTCATCGCCGAGGTCGAGGCTTTGAAGCTGAAGACCGACGCGGTCGCCAAGGTCATCATCAACGAGCGCACCGGAACCATCGTCATGGGACGCGACGTGCGGCTCTCCTCGGTGGCGGTCTCGCAGGGCGGCGTGACCGTGAAGATCGGGACGGCCCTCGAGGTTTCGCAACCGCCGCCGCTCTCGCGCAACGGCGAGACCGTGGTGGTGCCTCAAACCACGGTCGAGGTCAAGGATCGAAAACCCGACTCGGTCGTGCTCCCCGACGGCGCCACCGTCGAGGAGGTGGTGAGGGGCCTGCGATCCGTCGGCGCCTCGGCGCGCGACATCATCAGCATTCTGCAGGCGATCAAGACCGCCGGCGCGCTCTCGGCCGACCTCGAAATGCAATGAATCGGAACCGCGAAAGACACGAAATTATTGGTTAAAACGATCCCTGAGATTCGAGATTTGAGATGAGCATCAATTCCATCAACCAGACGTTACCGAACGGCGAGGGCGCCGAGCCTCAGGCGGCGGCGATTCGCCGGGCCGGCGCGGATTTCGAGGGCTTGCTGCTCACGCGCCT
>DATEFT010000238.1:0-26055 GCA_035280505.1 Blastocatellia bacterium
TCTTCCTCTTCCTGCAGCGTCGCATCCTGATCAACATGTCTCGCCGCATCGAGTACGACCTGCGCCAGGATTTCTACGGCCATCTGCAGAACCTGCCGTTGACGTTCTTCCAGAATCAGCGAACGGGCGATCTGATGTCGCGCGCCACCAACGATCTGAGCGCGGTGCGGCAGATCGCCGGACCCGCGATCATGTACAGCGAACAGACGCTGTTCCGCGGGCTGATCATCCTGCCGCTCATGTTTCAGATCAGCGTCAAGTTGACCCTGACGCTGCTGCTGACCATGCCGCTGGTCTCGCTGACGGTCAAATATTTCGGGCACCAGATTCATGTGCGGTTCGAGAAGATCCAGGAGTTCTTCTCGGACATCACGGCTCGCGCGCAGGAGAATCTGACCGGGGTGCGGGTTGTGCGGGCCTACGCGCAGGAGGAGTCGGAACGCGCGGCGTTCGCCCGCCTCAATCAGCAGTATGTCGATCGCAATTTAAATCTGGTCAAACTCTCGGCGGTCTTTCGCCCGCTCATGCAGTTCTTCATCGGGCTGGGCTTCGCCACCATTCTGTTGATCGGCGGCCGTGAGACGGCCCTGGGCCGGATGACGATCGGCGAGTTCACGGCGTTCAACCTGTACCTGGAACAGTTGATCTGGCCCCTGATCGCCATGGGCTATGTGGTCAACATCGTGCAGCGCGGAACCGCCAGCCTCAAACGCATGCATCAGGTCATGGAGGTCGAGCCGGAGATCGCCGACACCCCGTCGAACGGGTCCGGAGAGACGCTCTCCGTCGCTCCTCGCGGCAAGATCGAGTTTCGCCGGTTGACCTTTCGGTATTCGCCCGAGGGGCCGCCGGTTCTGCGCGAGGTCGATCTGGTGATCGAACCCGGGCAGACGGTCGCCTTCATCGGCCGCACCGGCTCGGGCAAGTCGACCCTGATGAACCTGGTCCCGCGCCTGCTCGATGCCGAACCGGGAATGGTCCTGATCGACGATCGGCCGATTCGCGAGCTCCCGCTCCGGCAGTTGCGGGCCCTGATCGGTTACGTGCCGCAGGAGACCTTCCTGTTCAGTGAATCGCTGGCCGAAAATATCGCGTTCGGGGTTCATGACAGCCCCGCGGATCTGGAGCAGCGAGTGGAGTCGGCGGCGGCGGTGGCCAGCCTGGCGGATGACATCAAGGATTTTCCGAAAGGGTATCAGACCGTCCTCGGCGAGCGCGGCATCACGCTTTCGGGCGGGCAGAAACAGCGCACCGCGATCGCCCGG
This sequence comes from Blastocatellia bacterium, assembly GCA_035280505.1. GTDB lineage: Bacteria > Acidobacteriota > Blastocatellia > RBC074 > RBC074 > JAKEHZ01. The sequence continues at coordinate 1,266 of DATEFT010000238.1, forward strand.
GCGCTGATCCGCGAACCGAAGATCCTGATCCTCGACGACTCCTTATCGGCGGTCGATACCTACACCGAAGAGCGGATTCTCTCGCAACTTCGCGGTGTCATGCGGTCGCGGACCACCCTGATCGTGGCCCATCGGATTTCGACCGTCAAAGAGGCGGATCTGATCTGCGTCCTCGATCACGGCCGGATCGTCGAACGGGGAACCCATGCCGAACTGATGCAGGCCCGCGGTCTCTATGCGGATCTATATGAGCGACAGTTGTTGGAAGAAGAGCTGGCGGCGAGTTAGGTTCGAGGTGACGCCGCCCCGGTTTCATCAAGGGAGGACCGAGATGACGAAAATACTGCTGAGGACGATCCTGATCATCACCTGTTCGCTGTTCTCGAGCGCGGCCGGTTCGGCGCAGGAGAAGGCGCCGGAACAGCCGGAAGAGGTGGCGAAAGCCTATGTCGAGGCCACGCGCGCGGCCGATTGGTCGAGATGCGCCGGACTCATGCATCCCGAGGCGCTCCAGCAGGTGCGCGAACTCTTCGCCCCGCTGGTGGACATGGCCGGCAAATCCGCCAAAGATGATAAAGAGATGGAACTGGTGCTGGGGGTCAAGAATCAGGCGGAGTTCGACCGGCTCAGCGGAACGGAGGTCTTTGCCCGATTTTTGGGACTCCTGACCAGGGTCAGCCCCGAACTGAAGGGCGTGCTGGGTTCCTCCTCTTTCGAGATCGTGGGCCGGGTTCAGGAGCATCCCGACCTGGTGCACATCGTCTATCGCATGCAGATCAATCTTCCCGGTCCGAATCTGAGAGCGGCGGTCCCCTTTACCAAGCTCAGCGTCCTGACCATGCGGCGTTCCGAGCAGGCCTGGCGGGTCGAGCTGTCGGGCGATTTGAGGGGCGTGATCCAGTCGATGGCGGCCACCCTGGCCGGCGTGCTGCCGGATGAGATCGAGGAGAGTCCGCCGCCCAAGAAGAAGACCGGCGTTCAGCACTAAGGCGATCCGGTCGCAGGGTTACCTCTCTCGTTACACCTCTTTTGCGGAGCTGCCGCGCGGAAAACTACCGATGTCCGATTCAACGAAGAGTCACCACGAAGAAGAACAACTGGGCAAGATTTACGATGCGCATGCGGCGCGTCGGTTATTGCGGTGCGTCGCGCCCTATCGGCGGACGGTCGGTCTGGCGCTGTCGCTGACGATCGGCCTCAATCTGGTGCGTCAACTCGGCCCCCTGCTGACGAAATGGGCGATCGACGATTACGTGGCTCCGGCGGCCCAGGGGGCGATGCGGCTCGATCAAGCCTCCCACGGGGTGACCCTGCTGGCGGTCGTCTATCTGCTCTCGCTGGTGGTGACGCTGGTCGTCGGTTATTTTCAGGACGTCCTGCTCAACACCGTCGGGCAGCGCGTCATGTACGATCTGCGCGAACAGATCTTCAGCAAGCTCCAGACCATCGAGGTCGCGTATTACGATCATAATCCGGTGGGACGGCTGATCACGCGGTTGACGACCGACGTCGATTCGCTCAATGAACTGTTCACCTCGGGGCTGGTCGAGGTGCTGGGCGACGTCGTGCTGATCCTGGGCGCGCTGGCGGTGATGTTCTATTTCAACTGGCAACTCGCGATCGTCTCGCTGTTGGTGACGCCGCTGCTGGTGGCGGCCACGGCCTGGTTTCGCCGCGGCGCGCGCACGGGCTTCAGACAGGTCCGCGCGAAGATCGCCCGCTTGAACGCCTTCACCCAGGAACACATCTCGGGCGCGCAGACCATTCAACTCTTCAACCGCGAGGAGAAGGCCTTTCGACAATTCTCGGAGATCAACGCGGACCATCGCCAGGCCAACCTCGATACGATCTTCTACTACGCGGTCTTCTATCCGCTGGTCAACCTGATCTCGGCGGTCGGAATCGCGGCGATCGTCTGGTACGGCGGCGGGCAGGTCATCCAGAACGCCATCACCCTGGGGACGCTGGTGGCGTTCCTGCAGTACACCCAGAGACTGTGGCAGCCGATTCTGGACATCAGCGACAAGTACAACATCTTTCAGGCGGCGGTCGTCGCCAGCGAACGCATCTTCAAGCTGCTGGATACTCCGGACAAGATCGAATCGCCGGCCGCGCCGGCCCAACCGCCGACCGGCGCGCGGGCCGTGGGGCGGATCGAATTCCGCCACGTCTGGTTCGCATATAAAGATGAAGACTGGATCTTGAAAGATGTGTCGTTCACGGTGGAGCCGGGGCAGTCGGTGGCGCTGGTCGGTCATACCGGTTCCGGCAAGACCACCATCACCAACCTGCTCATGCGTTTTTATGACATCCAGCGGGGCGAGATCCTGCTCGACGGGTTGGATCTGCGGCTCTGGGATTTGCGCCAACTGCGCGAGAATTTCGCGGTCGTCTTGCAGGACGTCTTTCTCTTCAGCGGCGACATCGCCGGGAACGTCCGCCTCGGCAATCAGTCGATCACCGACGAGCGGGTGGCATGGGCGGCGGGCGAGGTCCGCGCGAGCCGCTTTATCGAGCTGCTGCCCGATCGCTATGCCGCCAAGGTCCGGGAGCGCGGGGCCGGATTTTCGGTCGGACAGAAGCAGTTGATCTCCTTCGCCCGGGCGCTGGCCTTCGATCCCCGGCTGCTGATCCTGGACGAAGCGACCTCGAGTATCGACACGGAGACCGAGCAACTGATTCAGCAGGCCATCGAGCGGGTGATGGCGGGGCGGACCTCGATCATCATCGCGCATCGCCTCTCGACCATCCAACGGGTCGATCAGATCATCGTGCTGCACAAAGGCCAGATCCGCGAGATGGGCGCGCATCAGGAACTGCTGGCCCAACGCGGCATCTATTTCAAACTCTATCAACTGCAGTACAAAGAGCAGGCCCCGGAGATCGGCGAGCCCGCGCATAAGATTTGAGATTCAAACCGCGAAACCCGCGAACTCATCGAGCTTCGCGTCTTTCGCGCCTTCGGCGCTCAAGACTGCCCACAAAATCCGCGGCGGTCAGCAAATCTCAAATCTCCGAATTTGACGAAGTCCTTGCTCTTGTGTAATATGCCTTCACGTTTGGCCTGTCACGAGGTTCCATCCTAGTTCTTTCGACGGCCGGAAATTTTCGAGGTTAGCCGACTTAGCTCAGTTGGTAGAGCGACTGATTCGTAATCAGTAGGTCACCGGTTCAAGTCCGGTAGTCGGCTCCATTAGCCGTTAAACTTTAGTTTCTTACCTGTTAACGCTCCCGCCGATAAGTTCCATAGATATTTCAATACTTTCTCATAGAGCCCCAAATATTCTTTGATCTTGTCAATTCTTTCTGCTAAGGTTCTCCCCGAGTAGTCGAAGACATCTGTCGTAACTTGTTCTCCTCTATCCTCAAGGCCGCAAGTTAGTGACTCAAAAGACATCTTTAGCCGACTTAGCTCAGTTGGTAGAGCGACTGATTCGTAATCAGTAGGTCGCCGGTTCAAATCCGGCAGTCGGCTCCACAGGTGATTTAAATAAGACAATCAGTACCGGTGATGGTGCCGTCCCACCAGAACCCTCCCCTATTGACGACTCTCACACAAACTACATACGAACAGACTTAAATAACCAGGTCTTTGCAGCAGACTGTAACAATCGTTGTGGTCTGATGACCTATCTATCGAGTTAGCCCATTATGTAAGTAAAAGGAGCTGTAACCATATGTCTGTTTCGAAGGGCTCGTTCCTCAGACGCCATCTCAGTAAGCCCAATAGAAGATCCCTCTACACACTTCTCTCGGTCCTTCTGTTCGTGACCATGTTCGGAGCCGTGGCCTTCTCCAGGATCAACTGGTCGGGGACGGCGGCGCTCCGCGTCAACAGCGATCGAACTCTGTCCCGCGAATCCGATGCGGTTCGGGCTCGGTCGAATCCGGAATCTCAGGGGCCGCTCCAGGCGGCGCTGGGGCGGATTCTCTCGTTACTGCCTTTCCAGGCTTGCGAGCTGGGTTGCAACGCGAGTGTGCCGGCCACCGGCACCGCCGGTTCGTCGGTCTCCTTCAGCGCCAACGCGACGTCCAACGGGTGCGCCGCGCAACCCACCTATGAGTGGAATTTCGGCGACGGGACGGCGCGATCGACCGAACAGAATCCCTCCCACACCTACGCGCTGGCGGGGAACTACAACTGGACCCTGACCACCAGCATCGACAGCGGCGCCACCACCATCGAGACGGTGGCCGGCGGTCTGGGGGAAGGGAATTCCGCCCGGCAGTCGCCGCTCGGATCTCCGGCGGCCGTGACTCGCGATCCGGCGGGGCGCGGAGTCTTCATGGTCGATACGATCGACAACCATGTGCTCGTGCGCTTTCTCAATACCGGGGCCTCGGCGGTGACTCTGGGTGGAACCACCATCGCTCCGGGAACCCTGAGGGTGATCGCCGGCGGCGGCCTGACCAACCTGGACGCCTCGAACAACAATGTTCCGGCGTTGCAGGCCGATCTGGGAGTGATCACCGGATTGGGCGTCAACGCCACCGGGGAACTGGTCTATCTCGCCAACTCGGTCGATGACATGGTTCTGGTGATCAACCTCTCGGGCTCGTCGCAAGTGGTCGGCAGCACGTCGATCGAACCGAACCGGGTGGGGATTCTCGCGAAGGGCTTCGGTCAAAGCACCGGCCTGAGCGGGCTCGCGGTCAATGCCGCGACCGGAGACGTGCTGGTGACGGACGTGACTCCGGGAGTCAACAAGGTCTTCAAGGTCACGCCGGCCGGTGCGATCACCGTGGTGGCCGGCAGCGGCGCCATCACGACTCCCAAGGAGCCGTTCGCCGCCGGGACCGCGCTGAGCGTCAAGTTGCTGCAACCGCGGGCCGTCAGGGTGACCACCGACGGCAACCTGATCATCTCCGATACGGGACATGGCCGGGTCATTCGCGTCGATGGCAGCGGCAACGCCACGCTCGTCCATCAGTTTCCCTTGACCAATCTGCAGAGCGAGGATATTCCGAATCCGTATCCGTCGGGGCTGGCCCTGCAAGGGGCCAACATCTATTCGGCGAACGGCAACCGGCAGTCGATCACGCGCCTGACGAACGGCGTGGCGGTCGTGGCCGGCACGCCCGATGCTGAAGAAGACGGTCTGGTCTGCGACTACACCAGCTCGAATTGCGGAGACGGTGGACCGGGCAGCAGCGCCCAGTTCAACCTGGCCGGCAGCACCGCCAATCCGGCGCTGGCCGGGATGGATGGAGACGACAATGGTCTCTTCATTCTCGATCAGGGAGTGCTGGGCCGGGGACGGCTCCGGTACCTGAATCTGAGCAACGGTCCGGCGACGATCGCCGGGGTGACGATCGCGTCCGGCGCGATCGATACCATCGCGGGCAACGGCCTGATCTCGCCTTATGACGGCGGGTTGGCGACCAGCGCCTCCTTCAACACGCCGGTGGGGCTCGCCGCCGACGCCAACGGCAACCTGTGGGTCTCGGATACGGTGGGCGCGAGATTGCGGTTCATCAATCGCGGAGCCGCTCCCGTCACCATCTTCGCCGATACCGATTCGGCACAGTCGGTGGCCCCGGGGAGCATCGTCACGGTCAACAAGAGCGTGGGAACCGTTCCCTCGGACAGCCTGACCGTCACTCCGGTGATCAGCGCCAGCTTCAAATCGCCTCAGGGGCTCTTCGCCACCAGCCAGGGCCTCTATGTGGCCGATTCGGCCAACGGTCCCTGCGTGCCGCCGAACAATCTCAGTTGCCGGCGCACCAGCCTGATTCGATTTATCAATACCGGTTCCGCCAGCGTCACCCTCTTCCCGGGCTCGTCGAGCCCGATCGCCGTGCCTCCCGGTCAGATCGCGACCATCGGCGGCGGCGCCAGCGGGGGGATCGGTAACAACGGTCCGGCTCGGAGCGCAGTCTTCATCGGCGTTTCGGATCTGGTCGTGAAGTCGGACGGCACGGTCTACGTGACCGACGTCGGCCAGGGCGGAGTGCGCCGCATCGATGGAAATACCGGGGACGTGACCGGGGTGGCGACCCTGGCCAACGTTCCATTCACCGGTCTCGGGCTCGATTCCGGCGGCCGCGTCTACGTTGCGGATTACGATGGCGGCAACGTGCTGCGCGAGACCGCTCCGGGCAGCAATTCTTTCGAGGCCATCGCCACCGGCCTGATCCGGCCGCGGGACGTCGCGGTCGATGCCGACGGGGATGCGTTCGTGACGGTCGCGCCGGCGCCTCTCTCCGGCGGAAGCCATCAGATCGTCCGCATCAGCGCCTCCGGCTCGACTTCGGTCCTGGCCGGCGGCACTCCCGGATTCTCCGGGGACGGCGGGGTGGCCGCCGCGGCGCAGATCAACATCTCGCCGTCGGAACTGGTCGTCGGCCAGGGGCCGGCGAACCTGTTGCAACAGACGGTCAATATCGTCGTCTTAAATCACAACGAGATCCTCTTCACCGACAGCAACAACAACCGGATTCGCCGGCTCAGCTCGAGCCTGGTGACGTGCGTCAAGACCGGCACGATCAACATTTCGGGTGAACCTCCGGCTCCGACTCTGGCCAGTCTCAGCCCGGACAATGCTCTCCAGAGCAGCGCCGAGTTGACCCTGACCGTGACCGGCAGCGGGTTCGTCACCTCTTCCGTCGTGCGGTGGAACGGGCAGGATCGTCCGACCAGCTATGTGAGCAGCACGCAGTTGACGGCGACCATTCCGGCCACCGATCTGATCAATCCCGGTTCGGCTCTGGTCACGGTCTTCACCCCGGCTCCGGGCGGAGGACTCTCGAACAGGCTGACGTTCAGGATCAAGGCCTTCAATGCGCCGCCTTATGTCATGAGCGTCACTCCGAACTCCGCGCGGGAAGGGAGCGCCGCCTTTGAGATGACGGTCCTCGGCACCGGCTTCATCAACGGCTCGGTGGTTCGCCTGGACGGTCAGGATCGCCAGACCACGTTCGATAACAACACCAAACTGCGCGCGCAGATTCCGGCGGAGGATCTGGTGGGAGTGGGGACGGCGACCATCACGGTCTTCAACCCGGCGCCCGGTGGAGGGGTCTCGAATCTCGTGGCCTTCTCGATCACCTCGCCCAATGGCCCGACCATCACCGCCATCAACCCGGCGACGGTCGCGCCCGGCTCAGGGGCTCTGAACCTGACGATCGATGGGACGAGCTTCGTCAGCGGTTGCCAGGTTCGCGTCGACGGCAACGACCGGCCCACGGTCTTCGTCAGCTCGACGCAGGTCCAGGTGGCGATCCCGGCCGAGGACGTCGCCAATCCCGCGTTCCTGAATGTGACCGTGTTCAACCCGGACAACAATCCTTCGAATCCGGTGACGCTGAAGGTCGGTTCTCCGGTGGCGACGGTCTCGGCGGCGAGCTTCCTGACCTCCGCGGAGGTCGCGCCCGGCTCGATCGTCGCGGGCTTCGGTCCGTTATTGGCGACGGGAGTCCAGGCGGCCCCGTCCATTCCGTTGCCGATGAGCCTGCTCGGCACCTCGGTCAGGGTGAGCGACAGCCAGGGAGTCGAGTTCGATGCGCCTCTCTTCTACGTCTCGCCTCAACAGGTCAACTACCAGATGCCGCTCGGGGTGGCGCTCGGCGATGCGACCGTGAGGGTCCTCATCGACAACGTCATCGTCGCGACGGGCGTCGTTCACATCGTGAGCACCGCACCGGGTCTGTTCACGTTCAATGCCAGCGGCGCCGGTCTGGCGGCGGGGGTCGCGCTGCGAATCCGCGGCGACCAGGCCACCTACGAGCCGATCTTTGACGGCACCAATCCGATCCCGATCGACCTCGGGTCGGAGCAGGATCAGGTCTACCTGATCTTGTTCGGAACCGGATTGGGTGGCGGGACCGCCTCCGTCACCATCGATGGCGTCAACGTTCCGGTCGCGGTCTTTGCGGCGCCGGACTTCATCGGATTGGATCAATGTAATGTTGGCCCAATTCCCAGGAGCCTGAGCGGGCGTGGTTCCGTGAACGTCGTTCTGACGGTCGATGGACGAACTGCAAACACCGTTCAAGTCTCAATCAAATAACTGAGTAGTCTCAGTCTGTAATCTTCGGTCTCCAGTTCCCTGGCTAGATTAGGGAACTGGAGACCGAACAACTTCGAGCCGGAACCTTCCCCCTCATCCCCTACTCGGGCCGATCCCTGCCTGCCTTATAATTCCACAAGAAATAATCCATCCTGCAGATCTACATACAATTGGCCCTTAATTTGCACCAAAATCAGTTTAGTGCCCCACCACAATATTTAGTGTAGTGTAGTGAAACTCAGTTGCACTACCACAATACATGATTCCCAATTCATGATTAAGTTTAATACCTTTATACAGTGGAGGCTGATTGTTGCTATTTTAGTAGGATGATCGTTCAGCCATCTATACCTGAAGTTGCCTGAATTCATATGAGGAGTAGTTTATGAACCAACCGACTCAACTAACCGAACCTGGTATCGAAGTCTCAGTCGAGGATCAGTTAAAGGCTTCAGAAGCAGTTTATAGAGAGGAACGGAAGGCCCGAGAGCGGGCGGAAGCTGAGGTCATGGTTCTGCGCCGAGATCTGGAAGTGATTCGTCAGGTAGCCAGCCGAGTCATCGACCGGAGCCTGAACAACAAAGATCGTCAGGATGCCGTCAATCAATTGGCCAATTGGTGTGAAGGCGGCGGCAAGATTCCGACCGGCGGTCAGAAGGTCTCCGCCGAGTTGTTGAACGAGGTCGAGACCCTGAGAAAACAGATCGCTTATCTCGGCCATTTCATCCTGGAGGCGGGGAGCGCCTATTCGCGGGCCACCGACGAAGAGCGATCACAGGTCACCGTCGTCGAGGCGGCCATCGAGTGGATCAACGAACTGCGCGAAGATCTGAAACAGACCAACGATCACCTGAACGATTATCAAATGCTCCGGGATTACGTGGGCGAGGATCGCCCGATCGAGAAGATTCGTTACCTGATGCGGCGAGCCATCAATATCGAAGGGAAACTGCGGGTCGAACTGGATCGGTTGAGGATTTTGGGGCAGCAGATCAAAGGGGCCCTGGAGGTCACCGGCAGTCCCAGCCTGGCCACGATCGTGCAGGAGCTCATGGATCGCCGCAGCGACGCCGCGCGGGTCCGGGCGGTCATGGAAGCGGCCCAGGCCGTCATCAACGAGATTCCCGGTCTGGAGACCGCCGAGTCGATCACGATTGAAACGACCTTCACCTATCCGAACCGCCGAGCCAGCGGTGAGACCGTGAACGGGCTCAAGAAACTCGCCCAGCTCCTGCAGAGTGACCGCCAGCTCGTTGGCCCCAGCCCGGCCCGGGCGGAGTAAGCGGGAAAGAAGTCTAGAAAAGTCCGGAGACGTCCAGGCTTCTCCAGACTTCTCCGGACTTCCTCACTTCACGTATCTGGTTTTGGCGATCTCGATCGATTTATCCAGAATAAAATCCATGTCGTCGAGGCTCAGGCGGATCTGATGGTCGTCTCTCAGGGCGTAGAGGTAATCGTCGATCTGGTTCTTCATCTCATTCTGGGCATCCAGGTTGGTCGTCCAATCCACCACTTTGTTGTCTTTAAAGATCCGGTCGATCTCCAGGGCCGCGGCGGCGGCGATCTTCTTGGCGATCGGCGACGCGGTATTGAGGCGGCTGAAGACTTCGTTGATGACGCCGTAGAAGGCCTTGGCCACGTCGTGGTGCTGCAGACCGGGCGGGAGATCGTCGTCGGTCCGGTTGATCACGACGTTCATGATCTCGAGAGTCTGGTTCAAATACTCGGCGTCCGAGACCCGGCGGTCACGCCAGGACTGGATCACGTCTTCCAGGATCTTCGAGTAGCGCCGGTAGAAGAAAGGGTCTTCTTCCATCTTGGCGATCATGGTCTTCTGGGTGCGGTACGCGATGGTGTCGGCCTTGGCCGCCACCGCGGGCAGCAGGTCGACTTCGGCCTGGAACCGCTCCCGGTCGAAGATATTGACCGGCGGCGTGATGGCGAGGACCTGGTTGGAGGTGACGTGGTGGTTCATCAGTTTCAGGAGCTTGGTCTCGTATTCGCCGAGATCGATCTCTTCGGCGTATCGCCGCTTGACGCTCAGGCGAAGCCGCTGGAAATGGGCGAGGTCCTGCCGGTAGCGTTCGATCTCGGCGGCCGGCGTCCGGTCGAGGAATTCGATGCTCGAGAAGGCCACGCTCATGGCGCGGCTGAAGGCCGAGAGCCGGTCATAGAAGTTCTCGCGGATCGACTCGTCGGCGAGCAGGCGTTCGGCCGACTCTTCATTCCGGTCCTCCCGGGTCTGGTCGAAGAGGCTGCATAACTCGGCATGCCGGCCCGGCAGCTTGGCGACCTCTCCGCCGATGTCGGTCAGGACGCCCGAGAGGTCCTCCACGTCGAACTCCGAGAGCGAGCTGTAGACGTTCAGCGCTTCGTTCAGTTCGCCCAGGATCCCGTAATAGTCGATGATGTAGCCGAAATCCTTGCCTTCGTGGAGCCGGTTGACCCGGGCGATGGCCTGGAGCAGCGCGTGTTCTTTCAGGTTGCGGGCCAGGTAGAGCGCCATGTTTCGCGGGGCGTCGAATCCGGTCAGCAGTTTATCGACGACGATGATGAGCTCCGGCCGGTCGCCGTGTTTGAAGGCGTTGATCAGCGAGCGATTGTACTCCCGTTCATTCCCGTACTTCTCCATCATCTGTTTCCAGAACGTCTGGACCTCATCTTCGCCGGAGCGGCCGGGGAGGTCCTCGCCTTCGCGCAGGTCGGGGCTCGAGATCAGGACCTCGGAACTGACCACTCCCAATTCGTCGAGGTACTTTTTGAATTTGAGCGCGGTCGCTTTGGAATCGACGGTCAGTTGCGCCTTGAAGTGGGGCGCGATGTTCTGACTGAAGTGGCGGCTCAGGTCCCAGGCGGTGAGATAGATCTTCTGGTCCGCCTGGTTGAGCGACCCGGGCGCGGACATCCGGCGTTTCAGGTCGGCCCGCTGATCGGCCGTCAGCGGCCGGGCCATCCGCTCGAACCAGTCGTCGATCGCCGCGGCCTCGACCCGCTGCAGAATATGCCGGCCCTCGTAGAGCAGCGGGACCACGGCGCCGTCGCTCACGGCGCGGTCGAGCGGATAGGCGTCGATGAGGCCCCCGAATTTGGCGGCCGTATTCTTCTCCCGTTTCTTTAAGGGCGTGCCGGTGAACCCGATGTAACAGGCGTGGGGCAGCAGTTTCTGCATGCGCGCGTTGGCCGAGCCGTACTGGCTGCGATGGCTCTCATCGACCAGGACGAAGATATTGTGTGAAGAGTTCTGATAGCTCTGGGTCTTGACCGCGGTCTCGAACTTGTCGATGACGGTGGTGATCACCGCCTCTTTGTCGCGCGAGAGCAGTTCGAGCAGGTGTTTGCCGGTCTTGGCCTGCACCGGTTCCTTGCCGCAACTGTGAAAGGTCCCCCAGATCTGGTTGTCCAGCTCGACCCGGTCGGTGACCAGGACGATCCGCGGGTCCGCCAGGCCCGGCTCCAGCGCCAGCGCCTTGGCCAGCATGACCATGGTCAGCGATTTCCCCGAGCCCTGAGTGTGCCAGATCACGCCCCCCGTCCGCCGGCCGTCGGCGCCCACGCGCCGGGTCTTGGCCAGGGTCTGCTTGACGGCGAAATATTGTTGGTAGCGGGCGATCTTCTTCTTCTCCGCGTCGAAGAGGATGAATTGATGCGCCAATTCGAGCAGCCGTTCCGGGCGGCACAGACTGTAGATCGCCCGGTCCTGTTCGGTCACCGGGCGCTGTTCGATCTCGAGCTCCTCGAAATGGGGCCGGGCATAGGCGAAGCGGTCGGCGAAGAGCTTCTCCTTCTGTTCCCTGGAGAGCGGCTTGTTGACCGGACGGCCGACCTCCTGCTGGAAGTCCCGGGTCGCGTTCCATTGCTCCTGCCAGCGCGACCAGAACTCCGGCGGCGTTCCGGTCGTGGCGTATTTCGCCTCGACCTGGTTGACCGCCAACAGCAACTGCGAGTAGATGAAGAGCCGCGGGATATAGGCGCCGCTCTGATGGCGCAACTGTTGAGCGATCGCCTCTTCGATCGACCGCTTGGCCTCGGGCCGCCGGCATTCGATGGTCACGAACGGGATGCCGTTGACGAAGAGCACGATGTCCGGGCGGCAGGCCTGGTGGCTGCCCGCGCGTTCGACCTCGAACTCCTCGACCACGTGAAAGAGGTTGTTCTCGGGACTCTTCCAATCGATGTAATTGAGGGTGAAGCTTTTGGTGTCGCCGTCGATGGTCTGTTCGAGGCTTTTGCCGAGGCTCAGCAGATCGTAGACCTTTTCGTTGGCGTGGATCAGGCCGTCGGTCAGGCTCACCTCTTTGAGGGCCTGGATCGCCGCCTGGATGTTGGCGTTCGAGAACTCGTGCAGTTGACCCCTGAACGTAATCCGGTTGAGTTTGCGGAGCTGCTGTTCGAGGATCCCCTCGAGCAGCACGTTCGAGAGTTTGCCCTTTCGTTCCAGAAAAACTTCCTGCGGCCGCAGGTAGAGATAGCCAAGGTTTTGCAGGAGTTGCAGAGCGGGTATCTGTGAGATGTGGTCTTCAAGGAAGGAAGCGAACTGCGTCATCAATTACTCCGTCAGAATTTAATGCTGTGTTGACTAAGTCGATAGATCAACCGCGAAATACGCGAAACACGCGAAAGATGGCTGATTTCGCGTGTTTCGCGTATTTCGCGGTCTATTCGTTCAACCCGAGTTCGGCCAGATATCTCTTCATGTCCGCTCGAACATGCGCGAGTTGTGATTCCAGATGCTCGATCTCCTGCTGCAGCGTGCGGATATCGATCTCCTCTTCGTTTTCGAAAGTATCGACATACCGGGGGACGTTCAGGTTGAAATCGTTGCCCCGGATCTCCTCCACCTTCGCGAGGTGGGCGTACTTCTCGACCGCCTCGAACTGCCGGTAGGTCTCCACGATCCTCTCGATGTCGGCCTCCTGCAGCTTGCTCTGGTTCTTGGTCTCCTCGTAATCGCGGCTGGCGTCGATGAAGAGGACCTCGGTGGTCGTCTTGGCGCGATTGAAGATCAGGATGGCCGCGGGGATCCCGGTTCCGTAGAAGAGATTGGCCGGCAGACCGATCACGGCTTCGAGCAGGTTCTCTTCGATCAACTGCTTGCGGATCTTGCCCTCGGCTCCGCCGCGAAAGAGCACGCCGTGCGGGACGATCACCCCGGCTCTCCCGGTGCCCTCCACGGTCGTCTCGATCATGTGGGTGATGAAGGCATAGTCGGCCTTGCTCTTCGGCGGGATCCCGCGATGGAACCGATTGAATTTGTCGAGCGTCACCTTGTCCGCTCCCCACCGGTCGAGCGAGAAGGGCGGATTGGAGACGACGATGTCGAACTTCATGAGCGAGTCGTTCTCGATCAACCTGGGGTTGCGCAGGGTGTCGCCCCATTCGATGCGGGCGCCGTCCTTGCCGTGCAGAAACATATTCATCCGGCAGAGCGCCCAGGTGCTGCCGTTGCTCTCCTGGCCGTAGAGCGCGAAATCGCGGTCCTGAATCTCGTCGGCCACGCGGACCAGCAGCGAACCGGAACCGCAGGCCGGATCGCAGATGCGATCGCCTTTCTTCGGCCGCAGGAGCCTGGCCAGCAGGGTGGAGATCTCCGGCGGCGTGAAGAATTCGCCGCCCTTCTTGCCGGACTCGATCGCGAAGCGCTCGATCAGGTACTGATAGGTCTCTCCGATCACGTGCCGGCTGCCGGTCCGCGAGGGCTGCAGGTCGAGCCGGGGGCTGGCGAAGCTCTCGATCAGGTGTTTGAGCCGGGCGTTGCGGTCCTTGGTCACCCCGAGGTTCGACTCGGAGTTGAAGTCGATGTTGCGGAAGACCCCCTCCAGCTTGGTCTTGTTGGCGTCCTCGATCTTCTCCAACGCGAGATTGATGATCTCGCCGATGTTGGGCTCGTTGCGCCGCGAATAGATCGTCTTGAAGTCGCAGGCCTCCGGGATGATGAATCGCTCGCGGTTCATCCGGCGCTGCACGCGCTCCTCGTCGCCCTGATACTCCTGCCGATACTGCTCCAGACGGTCCTTCCAGACGTCGCTCAGGTATTTGATGAAGAGCAGCACCAGAATGTAGTTCTTGTAATCGGCCGGATCGACGACTCCACGGAAAGTATCGCAGGCTCGCCAGGCCAGGGCCTTGATCTCGGCCTGGTTGACTTCAGGTGGAAAGATCGATTGATGATTCATTGAGCTACCCCTCAACTTCCATTGGTTTGGTTCGCCTGGCCGATCCGGAGGGCTCGAGGGTCCTCAGGAGGCTGTTCTCGATCAGGGCCCGGCGCCTGGCCTGGATCAGGTCCATCAGCTCCTTCTCCCGGATGCTCAGATTGTGCACCTGCACGATCCGCTGTTGCGTCTCCAGGTTCGGCATCTGGACCGGCATCTTGCTGAGCGCCTCCATATTGACCAGGCTGACATTGGTTCCGGTCGAATGCTCTTCCAGGTAATGTTGCGCCGGACGCTGGTTGATGAACCAGGCCAGGTATTCCGGCAACAGCCGCTCATCGGGGCGAATGACGAAGATCTGCGAGGTCGCGATCGTCTGCTCCAGCGGCTCGGTGATCGCCACCGCTTGCTTCCGCATGCCGCGCGAGATGAACAGGACGTCGTTCTTTTCGATGATCTGAGACGGTTTGATATCGGGCAGACTGATCCGCGTCAGCGCGCTGGCGGAGAGTCTCGCGTCGGTCGTGATATCGCCTATCTGGATAACCTGATATGGACCGTTGGGATCAGGCTCGATCTTTTCGCGAAACAGGTGGCCTGACCGGATTGTCGCTATCTCTTTCAATAAAAATACCATCTCTACAATCCACTGCAGGACAGCAGGGGTGGCCAGTTCTGTCCCGCGCCGGAGGGAACTACGTGACGCTTTAGGCTTCGTCGGTAGTTAGTTGGTGGTTAGCCCGCTTCAGAATCGCATCCACGGGTGGATGCGGGGCATAGGTGGCGGAGTCCATGAATTTTCGCCCGGTCTCGTCTTCCCAGGTGACCATCACGATGTCTCCACAGCGGTGGTTCAGGACGAACTGGTCAGATTCGGCGTAGGCATGCCAATCGACATCCCCATGATCGATCTGACTCATCCGGCTCTTGTCACGCTGCCGACCCGTGTGCACGCGCAAGACCTGCCAGGGTTTGAAGGATCCACTGCCTTCGGCTCGCCAATATCGCTCCGTCTCCCCGCGGGTCTGACAGAACTCGTTGAAACGCGCCCGATGCAGTTCAATCCTCGAGAAGATGATCGATTCGGATCCGATATTCTCAATATCGACCCATTCCCCGAGCAACTGCTCGGGGCCCGGGGTCCCGTTGGAAGACTGACCCTTGCCGGCTGGGTTCGGCTTCGCGCGATAAATTTGCAAGGATAAGCTCATCTTCTTATCTCCTCATCAAAAGTGTCACTTAATACTAGCAATACATGCTTGATCTTTTCATAGTGCCGGCTCCGAGCTAATATGCAGATGCTAAACTGGTTTCAGCTCAAAGCTGGCCAAATCGACCCAGTTATCGCCTTCCCGGCGGTAACTGGGTCGATGCTTTCGCATGAAAGCCCTCTCACCTTATCCCTCTTCATTACAGTTGTCAAAGTACTGAATCTAAAATGATAAAATAGTTTTAGTATTCACATAACTTCACCTCTGCTCCACTTGAGGAGGGCCTTGAGAAGTAGCGGCAATATTGTGTAATTTTAATTTGTTATGGTGAGGTTGGTCTTAGTGGGTTGAGGATTGGGCTGGATCGAGCCGTAGTGTTGGTCGATCGGGCGGGAGACGACGGAGTGGACCTGGGCCATGAGGGTCTTGGCGTCGTCTTTGGTCAGGTGTTTGGTCTCGATGGTCTCGTGCAGGTAGACCGTGATCCGGGAAGGGAAGAGTCTCCAGGTGCCCTTTCGGCTGAACTCGAACGCTCCGACGATGCTCATCGGGACGACGGGGTAGCCGAATTGGATCGCCATGCGGAAGACTCCGGGGTTGAAGGGGCCGACCCGAGCGTCGCGGGTGCGGGTGCCTTCGGCGAAGACGATCAGGCTGACGCCCTGATCGAGGGAGGCGCGCGCCATCTTCATCATCTTTTTGTAGGCCGAGAGATTGGCCTCCGGCGGCACCGGGATGTTTCCGAACCGTTTCATCATCCAGCCGTAGGCCGGGACTTTGAAGTGCGATTCGTGCTCCAGGCCGCGGACGAACTGCGGAATGGCGGAATAGATGATGAAGGCGTCCCAGATATCGACGTGGTTGCAGACGAAGAAACTGGTTCGGGTCCGATCGAAACCGGGCGCGTATTTGACCTCGAACCCAACCCCGGCCAGCCGCAGGATATTGCGAAAGAACCAGCGTTGCGGGCGGTCGTTGCGGCGCGGGCTGATCAGATAGCCCAGTAGCACCAAGAGGGTGCAGACCGGGAAGAAGTGAATGATGCTGATCGTCCAGATCAGGATGCTGCGGATGGCGTAGTAAAGACTCTTCATAGATTGGGGGATTAGACCATGACCTTCAGGGCCGACGGCAGGACCTCCAGACTCTCGCATTGAACCGTCATCACTTCGCCGTCGACCATGATGTCGATCGGTTCGAGGAAGTTGAAGTCGATCCGTTTGGCGCGCTTGATCCAGACCAGCGGATGATCGACGTGGGATCCGTCGTAGCATTTGGCGAAATTGCGGATGAAGTCGAATCGGTCGGCCGACCAGCGGACGATCTCGATCAGGCCGTCGCTGGTATCGGCGTTCGGCGCCAGCATCATCTTGCCGCCCGTGTATTTGCTGTTGTTGAAGATCAGGAGCGCGGTCTGCGGCGGGTCGGCCTGGGCCCGGCCGTCGAGTTGCAGTTTGAAGGCCCGTTTCTTGAAGTTCACCAGACAGAGGACCACCGCCAGACCATAGCTGGCGGCCCCCAGCCGTTTGAAACGGCGATTGGCCAGGGTGCAGACATCGGCCACGAACCCGAGGCTCAGGATATTGATGTAGTAAACGGTCCCCGTCTTATGGTTCAACCGGATCACGTCGCACGGGCGCGAGCGGCCCTCGACGATGGCTCGGGCCGAGTACTCGACGCCCTGGTCCGAGAAGTCGCGCAGAAACGAGTTGCCGGTTCCGAGCGGCAGAAATCCGAGCGTGGGGGGCTCGCGCCGGGCCCAGGCTTCGGGGAAGAGACCATTGACGATCTCGAACGAGGTGCCGTCGCCGCCGACCGCGATGAATCGGCGATAGCCCTGCCGATAAGCTTCGCGGGCGATCTCGGTCGCCTGGCCGGGGCCCGCGGTCTCGGCCACCTCGAACTTCACCCCGGCGCCGCGCAGTTGATCCAGGGCCGGGCCCAGCAGCCTGGCGCATCGGCCGAAACCTGCCGCCGGATTAACGATGGCCAGAATCGAATTGGACATACGGTTTTCAGCTTTCAGTCTTTCGCGTGTTTCGCGTGTTTCGCGGTTGATCCATCATAAAGACTGAAAACTCTTTTTACCACTCCTTCAATCCGGTCTGCCGGTCGACGGTGTTGCGAATCTCCTCGGCCAGGACCGCCCGTTTGATCTTCATCGAGGCGGTGCGCGGGAAATCGCGGTCCCACAGCACGTAGCCGCCGAGCCGTTTGAAATTGATCAGGGTCTGGTTGCGTCTGGACAAGTCCCGGATCAGATCCTCGGTCAGCTTCTGGCCATCATTGAGCCGCAGCACGATCGCCAGCTTCTCGCCGAGCATCGAACGCTCGGGCCAGATGTAGTTGGCGGCGAAGACGCAGAGCTCCTTGACCGGGAGCCCCTCGAAAGCCTTCTCGATATCTTCGGGATAGACGTTCTTGCCCTCTTCGGTCACGATCATGTTCTTGACGCGGCCGGAGAGCTGCAGATGCCCCATGGCATCGAAGCGGCCCAGGTCGCCCGTCATGAGCCAGCCGTCGACGATGGTCTCCGCGGTCAGCTCCGGCTCTTCCAGGTAATGGGACATGATGGTCTGGCTGCGCACCGCGACCTGGCCGATGCCCTCGCGATCGGGATCGACGATCTTGACCTCCATGCCGGGCAGCGGCTTGCCGACCGTGTCGGCGCGGAACGGTTGAAAGTCGTTGAGCGTGATGGCGGTGCCGGCTTCGGTCAGACCGTAGCCGTTGGCGACCTGGATTCCCAGGTCGTAGAAGAACTGCAGCATCTGCGGATCGCTGAAGGCGCCGCCCGTGAAGATCGCGCGCAACTCCCCTCCGAAACCATCGTGAACCTGTTTCAACAATTTGCGGCTCAGACCCGGCCGGGGCCGGTCTCTGGTCAGCGAGCGATTGATTTTGACGAGCTGATCGAAGACCCGGCGTTTGAAGGGCGGCAGCTCCTCGAACCGCTTCTGGAGTCCGGTCTGCAGGTTCTTGAGGATCAAGGGCACCAGCGCGACATAGGTGATCCGGTAGCGCGGGAAGGCTTCGCGGACGTATTCGGGCCGCAGCGTCCGCAGATGGACGACCGCCGCGCCGCAGACGAACGGGCCGATGAAACCGACCATGAAATCGATCGCGTGATTGGTCGGCAGGATGCTCAGGTATCGCACTCCCGGCCAGAACGGATAGAGGGCCGTCAGCGCGGCGCATTGTTGGAGGTAGTTGTCGTGGGTCAGCACGCAGCCCTTGGGCCGGCCTCCGGTGCCCGAGGAGTAGACGATGCAGGCCCAGTCCCGGCGCCGGCGCGGGACGAATTCGGGCGAGCCCTCGCCGCGGGCCTCCTCCCAGCGGAGCGCGCCGTGGAGTTCGGCCTGCTTCGGCGCGTCGGTGACGATCACGGTGGCGACGTTGAATTCGTGGAAGCCTTCGGCCTGCGTCATCGCGCGCCAGAGATGATACTCCGTGACCAGCACCTCGGCCCGGCAGTGTTTGAGCAGGGCCAACTGTTCGGCCGCCGTCAGCTTGTAGTCGAGCGGGACCAGCACGCCCCCGGAATGAAAGACCGCATAGGCGGCCATCGGCCAGCGCGACTGGTTGGTCATGATGATCGCGGCGCGCGCCTCGGCCTTGAAGCCACGGTCCTGCAGAAACCGGGCCAGGGGCGTGGCCAGCTCCCGGAACTGGCGATAGGACAACCGGTGGTTTTCGCGCTCGCGATCGGCTTCGATCAGGCAGGTCTCATCGACGAATTTGTCGAGCGCCTCGCGGAGGGCCGAGCCCAGCGATTGATGGGCGTCGAGATCGACCATGGCGGCCCGAGGATTCGATGGCGGCATCAACATATCAGAGTCGGGCCTGGATCCGTTCGGCCAGGGTGCGGAAATCGCTGACCCCCTGAACTTCGTAATCGGGCAGCTCGACCTTGAAATGATGTTCGAGGCGCGTCAGCAGTTCGAGCGCCTGCAGGCTGTTGATCCCGAGCTTCTTGAAATAGTCGTCGTCCGGCGTCAGCTCTTCGCGGGCCACTTTGAAATGGGTCGCCGCCAGGTTGAGAATTTCATTGGTGACTTGTTCCAGTTGCATCTTGATTACTTGCCTAACAAATTTGGTTTGAATCTCAAAGATTTCAATAGGCCCAGCGGGCGAGCACCATGCCCGCGGTGAACCCCGCGCCGACCGCCGCGAACATGACCAGATTCCCCTTCTTCAACTGGCCGGAATCGAGCGCGTCGCCGATGGCCAGGGGGATCGTGGCCCCGGTCGTATTGCCGTACTTGTGGATATTTTTGATCACTTTGTCGGGGGCCAGCCCGATCTTCTCGGCCGTGGCGTCGATGATCCGCATATTGGCCTGGTGGGCGATGAAGTTGTCGATCTGGGCGCCGGTCAGGCCGTGCTTCTCCAGCATGTTGCGGCTCAGCTCCTCCATCTTGCGAACGGCGAATTTAAAGACGGCCTGGCCATGCTGGTGAACGTAGTGCATCTTCTGATCGACGGTCTCGTGGGAGGACGGATGCAGGCTGCCCCCGGCGGGCATGTAGAGATGTTCGCCGCCCGAGCCGTCGATCTCGTGGTGGTAGTCGAGAATGCCGATCTGATCGTCGTCGCTCGGTTCGAGCAGCACGGCGCCGGCGCCGTCGCCGAAGAGGACCAGGGTGGCGCGGTCCTCCGGATTCAGAATGCTGGTCATGATATCCGCCCCGATCACCAGGACCTTCTCGTGCTGTCCGCTCTCGATGAATTGCGCGCCGGTCGTCAGCGCGTAGAGGAACGAGGAGCAGGCGGCGGAGATGTCGAATCCCCAGGCCTGGGTGGCGCGAATCTTGTTCTGAACGATGCAGGCGGTCGAGGGGAAGAACATATCGGGCGTCACCGTGGCGACGATGATCAGGTCGATCTCGCGGGCCTCGATTCCGCGCCGTTTGAGCAGGTCGTCTACCGCTTGAATGGCCAATTCGGAGGTCGGCGTTCCTTTCTCGACCCAGCGCCGCTCGGAGATGCCGGTGCGTTCGACGATCCACTCATGATTGGTCTCGACCAACCGGGCCAGATCGTGGTTGGTCACGACTCGTGGCGGCACATACCGTCCCAGCGCCGTGATCTTAGCTCTTCGTTTGATAGACATAGGCTTGGTTCTCCTCCCGAATCTCGACCTCGAGATCAGGGCAGATACGGATGAGCATCGTTGCTTTCGACGAATTTCCGCAGGCCGGCTTCGACCGCCGGTTCGGTAAATAGCCGGCAGAAGATTTCGATCTCCTGCCGCAACTCGGCCGTGGGCGCCGGTTTGATGAACTGTTTGGCCTGGATCCGGGCAGTCCGGTCGAACTTCTTGACCTGAGCGGCCGTGAAGCGGGCGACCTTCAAGGCATCGCCCTCGCCGACCACCTGGCTGAGCAGGCCCGCCGCGTGGGCCCGATTGGCATTGATGCTGCGGCCGGTCAATAGGATGTCTCGGATAATTGCATTGCCCAGATCTCGTTTCAGCCGCGGGATTCCCCCGAACCCGGGGATCAGTCCCAACCGCAACTCCGGAAAGCAGAAGCGGGCCATCTTGTCGGCGATCATGAGATCGCAGACCAGCGCGAGTTCGAACCCGCCGCCGAAGGTCACCCCGTGGACGGCGGCGATGGTCGTCAACGGTGAGGCGTCGAGCCGGTTCAGAACCCGGTGGATGCGGTTGAGGAAGTCGCGGACCTGCGGCGCCGCCTGGGCGAATCCAATCTCCTTCGCCCGTAGATAGAGTTCGCGCAGATCCGCGCCCGCGCAGAAACCGGCCGGGATCCGGCTGTAGATGATCAGCGCGTGGGCGGTCTCCTGCAGCGTATCGTGAGCCTCGACGAACTGTTCCAGCTCGGCCAGCGTCCGTTCGCCGATCTCGTTGCAGGGCTCCCGGTGGAGGGCCAGTTCGAGGCAGCCGTCGTTCAGTTCCCAGGATAGAGTCTCGCCTTTGAAATGTTGCATGCTCATTACGCGGAGGCCTTCTTCGTCGCGTACAGATGATCGAACTGGGTCTGGAATCGGGCCGCAATCGCCTCGCGCCGCAGTTTGCCGTTGGCCGTCAACAGACCGCTCTCGATCGAGAGGGCCTCCTGGTTGAGGTGAAAGCCGTGGACCCGTTTGTAGTGGGGCAGTTGCGCGTTGACCGCGGCCAGCGCCTTCTCGGCCTCGGCGGGCGTGACCTCGCCGGTGATCAGCGCGATCAGGAAACTCTGACCGTTGCCCATGACCACGCACTGCAGCGCGCCGGGCAGGTTCGCCAGGATCTGCTCTTCGATCGGCTCCGGCGCGACGTTGTGGCCGGAGTTGAGAATGATCAGGTTCTTGATCCGTCCGATGATCGCCCAGTTGCCCTTATCGTCGACCTCGCCCTGATCGCCGGTGCGAAACCAGTCGCCGATGAAGGCCTGGGCCGTGGCTCCCGGCCGGTTCCAGTAACCGGCGAAGATGTTCGGCCCGCGCACCAGGATCTCATGCCCCTCGCCGAGCCTCATCTTGACCCCGGGAATGGCCGGACCGACGCGCCCCGGCTTGAAGTTGTGCGGATCGTCCAGGGTGCAGAGGGCGGCCGTTTCGGTCAGCCCGTAGCCCTGGAGCACGCGGATGCCGAGCATCAGGAAGAAGAACTGGGTCTCTTTGGAGAGCGGCGCCGACCCGCAGATCAACGCTTTGAGGTTCGGCCCGATCTTCTTGCGGATCGGAGCGTAGAGCAGGGTCTTGGCCAGCGCGAGCCAGAACCGGTCGAGGCCCGTGGCCCGGCCCTCGTACTGCCGCATCCAGGCCGCCTTGCCGTTGTAATAGATCTTCCGGATCATCGCCGGTTTGTGCGAGATCTGGGCCTCGACCCCCGTCCGAATGCGCTCCAGCAGCGTCGGGACGTTGAGACAGTATTGCGGCGACGCCAGTTTCAATTCGTCGGCCAGCCTGGTCAGATCGGTCGAGAGCGTCAGCAGGCAGTGGCGCGCCAGCGCGCTCAGCAGCAGGACCCAGGAACCGGCGAAGCAGAAGGGCAGATAATGAAAGACCTGATCCGGAGTCTTCTCGCTGGCCCCTTCCATCAACTGATCGAGCCGCCCGTTGGTGCAGGTCAGCATGTGGGTGACGTTGCCGGCGGTGAGCATGACGCCCTTCGGTTCGCCGGAGGTGCCGGAGGTGTAGATGATCGTGACGGTGTCGGACTCGACCAGCCGGATCGGTTGGTCCGGGATCTCGGCGGCGGGCGACATGGCCAGGATCTCATCGAAGAGTTTCACGGCCGAGGGGCCGCCGGACCAGCTCTTGGCCAGCCCTTCGCGTAACGATTCGTCGCTGCAGAAAGCCATCTCCGCGCCGCAGTCTTTGAGCATGCCGGCCAGTTCGTGCGGCGCCTGGCGCGGGTAGAGCGGCACGACGATGATGCCCTCGGCCATCAACGCCAGATCCACCGCCACCCAGCGCATGCTGTTGGGCGCCAGCAGACCGCAACGGGCGCCCCTCCGCATGCCCGATTGGCGGATATAGGTCCGCGCCGCCCGCACCTGCGCCAGCAACTCACCGGCCTTGAGCGCGATGAATTGCCCGTCGCGGATTTCACGCAGGACCGGCCGCTCCGGGTGCTTGGCCAGGCGCTGGAAGATGTTCTCGATGAAGTTCATAAATACTCTGTCAGCAAGATTGGTTTACCCACCGCGACCCGCGTGCGCGTCTTTCGCGGTTCCGCGCCTCAACTTCAAGAGGCCCGGTGTTCGCCGTCATCAGCCGTAAGCCTCCAGCAGATTTCTCAGATTGGGGTTGAGCGGCGGGAGGTAGTCTTCCCAGTTCTGGAGCCCTTTCCGAATCGGAAACTCCGGATAACGGCGCTGCACGTGCTCTTCGAAGTAGACGCCCATTTTCGCCATGACCTTCAAGTTCTTGGTCACCGTCCGCCCGATTCCGTCCCGGATGGCCTCGCGGTTGGCGAGCAGCCGGCCCATGATCGCGTACAGCTTCTCTTCCAGGTCCGGATCGTCGACCGTCAGGAGCAGGTCCTGATGGCCGCGTTCGTGCATCAGGTTCTTGATCCGCTCGTCCATCGTCACTCCGGCGGAAGGGACCAGCGCCGGCATCGCGGTCACGATTCCGTGATAGCGCGACGAGACCAGCAACTGGCAGCCGCGCAGGATGCTCACGAGCTGATACATGTCGTAATGGGCGGAAGAGAAGACCGGCACCCCTCCCAGTTTCTCGGCGACCTGTTCGCAGGCGTGGGTGTCGAGCATCTCCGTGCCGATCATGACCGTGAAGACCTGGTGCTCCCGGCGGAATCGGTCGACCGCCCGGGCGATGGCGGTCAGATAGTACTCGTAGGCTCGATCGACCTCCGGCCCCGATTTGTGGAAGTAGACCGAACGATAGTGGCTCTCCTGGTAGGCTCCGGAGAGAGTCAGGGCGGCGAACTTGGAGACCGAGGCTTTGACCGGCCACCAGAACGGGTTGATCGGGCAGACTCCGAGGACCGGCGTCTGTCCGTCCCAGCCGTTTCGACGCAACTCCTGCTCGGCATACTCCCGGCCCAGCGGTTCGAAGGTCCAGGCCGTGTCGGTGCCGAGTTCGGTCGAGACCCCTAGTTTGCCGAGCACGGTCTGCGATTCGGGATTGCGGGTGATGACCAGCGAATCGCGGCAGTACCGCGAGACCATCTTGGCCACGATCGGGTCCATCTGGCCGGCCTCCGCTCCGTACCCGATACTCAGTTTATTGCAGGCCGACGCGATCCCCAGGGATCCGATCATCATCGAGGCCAGGGCATTGGAGAATTTGCTCTTGAACATCGAGCCTTCGCAGGCGACCACCCCGTCGTATTCCGGCACCTCGCGAAAGAGCATCGGCGGAAAGATGTCGGGCAGCCGGACCTGGTGCACTCCTTTGAAGTAGCCGCGGGTTCGCTCGAAGTTCTGGCTCAAGACGCTCAGCTCTACTCGGTCCTCGCCCAGGATCTGCCGGATCTGTCGCAGCATCTCCTCGACGCGCACGTCGGACCCGGTGTTGCGGGTGCCGTTGTAGCCGGCGAAGAGCAACTTCAACTTCTCTCCGGGCCGCCAGCGTCGCCCCACGCCGAGCATCCATTTCAACTTGGAAATTTCGGTTAAACCACTGACCCAGGTCTCAAGCGCCAAATCCATACTCATGGTCGGTTCCTCATGACGAAGGATACGAGACAAACGAAAATAACGAAACAAACGGAAAGATCACGGGGTCTCCGTCTGTTTCGTTATTTTCGCTTATTCCGTATTCTCTCCTATCTGTTGCCATATGGCCAAATCACTTTACGCTCCGGCACCGGCTTCCGCCGGTTTAATGGTCCGACCCTCATCACCCGGCCAATCCCGATAAGGGTAGGTGAAATTGCCGGCTTTGCTGAATTTGAGCAGGGGATAACAGTATTGGGAGAAGGGCGCCGGACGCCGCCCGG
>DATEFT010000239.1:0-7199 GCA_035280505.1 Blastocatellia bacterium
CAGCAAGCCGGCCTTGGCGCCCAGGAACTTGTAAGCGATGTATCCGCTCAGGCTGATTCCGACAATCAGCACGACCATCAGCCAGATATTGCGGGGATTCAGAACGGAGTACGGTCCATAGGTCCGGTTCGGCAAAACCGGCAAGATCACCAATGAAATCAGGGCGAACTGCATAATCGCTTTGAGATCGGTGGAACTCAGCCGGGCCACGGCCTCGTGCAATTGCCCTTTATAATGCAGCAGCACCGCCGCCCCACCGCCGACGGCAATCGCAACCGGGCGATAACCGGCGATCAAAGAGGCGCCCACGCCGAACATCAGCAGCATAGCCACCTCAGTCGTGAGCCCGAGGTCCGGCAGATCGGCGCGCGCTTCGGCCAATTTGCCCGCCAAGATCAAACTGGCGAGCGCCATCAATCCCGCGGCTATCACCCATCCTCCGAAAGTTGTGGCCAGCAGCGCGCAGATCGAACCGAAGAGAGTGACTAGCGGAAACGTGCGTAATCCTGCCAGCCGCGAGGCGGCGCTTTCGCGCTGCAACCCGACCAGCAGCCCAAGCCCCAAAGCCACCCCGAGTTGTTGAAACAAAAATGTGAGCTCCATGCCGACCACCACCTTATCATCACGATCGAGTCCCGTAAATTCGAGGCCCGAGCGGTGGTTTTCGGTCCCAGTAGCCTGTTGACTCCGGCCCTCCCGGCTGCAACAACGAATTCGCTATTGGAACAAGAGCGCCGAGCGGTTGTCTGGATGGACGGCGGAGGAAGCATTCGGTATGCATCTCAAATTCCAAAGAACTTAATTTACAAAGTACTGAATACTTTGCTAACTAAGTTGTTTGACCTGTAGCGCGCGGAGCGCGCGAAAGAGTAAAGCCTGGAGGTGGAGTGAGGCGGAGCCGAACGGAACCCCAGGTCCTGCCAACGATGGGCCTGAGCCCGTGAAACGGGCGGCAGATCATGGGCTCTCGCCCGCTCTCGCGGGCTCCGGATCATGTTCATCGTCAACCTGGGGTTCCGCGCTGCGCGCTTTACCCCAGGCTTTATGCTCCCGCGCGCTTCGCGCGCTGGAAGACAGCAACGACCGTAGCGTCAAACAACTTAGTTAGCAAAGTACTGAATACTTTGCTCACAAAAGTGGTTTACAAACCGTGAAGCACTCGAAAGGCATTTGATTCCGCGTCTTTTCACTCCGGCGTTGCGGATGATCAGAGACTGATCCTGATTCCTCCCCAGGCGCCTCGCGGGGCGCCCGGCGCATAGAAAGTGGCATGCTGAACGGGAAACTCTCCGTCCGCCGCCGCAAACGGGCGGGCGATGAAGTTGCCGTTCTCGGTAAATCCGGTCGGCCCCAGTTGGGCGGCGGTGTAGTAGCGGCGATTGAACAGGTTGTTGATCTGGGCCATCAACTGCACCCGTCGTGTGATCTGGTACCGCGCGCCGAGATTGGCGACCGCGTAACCTAACGACCGGCCGGATCCGAGATAATAGAATCCATCGGGTTGATGCCGGTTGTTTTCGTTGCCCCGCGCATATGAACTGGACAGGGCGACCAGACCTAAATTCACCGTGAAATTTCGGGCCGCTCGCAGGTCGGCATAGGACTTGAAGATGTGACGAGGAATGAGCGGAATTTGCGAGCCCGGCGCGATCCGGATCGTCCCTTCAAGCCCCGGCGCCTCAGCATCGTTGGTACTATTACTGGAACCATCGACGGACTCCGGGCTTTGGAACGTCGCCTGCAGATAGGTGTAGCTGCTACCGAGGCTGAGACGCCCGAGCTGGCCGTTGACGTCGAGCTTCAGGCCCTGCCGGCGGGTCTTACCGAAGTTCTTGAAGTATCCGAAGCCGGTCTGATTCGACGCGACAAATAGAAGATCCTGCCGGTTGTCCGCCCGAAACCATCCGACGTTCCAGTTCATTTTGCCCTCGACTCCGCCCCGCAGGCCGGCCTCGACGGTTCGGGTCACGACCTGATCGAGCGGCGGGTCTCCGGCCAGGGCGTTGGGCAGTTTACAGGGCTGGGTCGGATCCGCGCAGCCGAGTTCAATCGAGGTCGGCGCGCGGCTCCCTTCGGTATAGCTGGCATACGCGTTCAACCCGCGCCCCGGGCTGTAGGTCAGTCCGACAGCCGGGTTGAATCGGCCGAACACGTGATGACCGTTGAGCGAGCCCGGTTCACCGTCAGGTCTGATGCGATCGGTGTTATCAATGGTCGTGCGGTTGTACCGGCCGGAGAGCGTGAAGGTCCAGCCGTTGCCGATGGAGAGGGTGTCGGTCGCAAAGACGCTGCCGGTCTGGATGCGCCCGTGCAGATCGACGCGCGTGTCGTAGGGCTCGCCATCCACCTCGCCGCCGGTCACTCCATCACCGAAGGCGTTGACGCCCGTGATGCTGCGATCGGGATTGAGGCAGCCCAGTTGTGACGATTGCCCGAAACCAACGCTGTTGCCGTCATAGGCCGCGCCCACCGTGAGCTGGTGACGATGACCACGAAGCGAACTAAACCAGGTAGCCTGGCCGGATAAGCCATAATTGCGTTGTTGAGAGCCGGTGCGATTCAGCAGCCCGTTGCATCTCTCAGCCGGTTCGTCGCCCAGCAGAACTTGCCCGAGGCAACGCCAGAATGGGAACGGAGTATTGGCCGCGGTGGCTCCGGCGATCGGAAAACCGCGATAACCGGCGGCCGCCAACGCCGCCCGCTCGGCGGCGGTCGGTTGATAGACCGACTGGTCGAGCGAATCTTCGTTGAGATCGCCGTTGAAGGTGTTGGTGCGGATGTAGCGATAATAGAGATTGCCGGAGAGCGTCAGGTGGGGCGTCACGCTGTGCCGTGCCATCAGGTTGATAAATGGGGACCGGTTGCCGGTAAGATCGGGCTTGGTATAAACGCCGGCATAGTCACGATCCAGGAATCGTTGCTCCTGCAGGCCGTTGCCGGTCAGCAGATTGTTGGCATAGGCCACGGTCAGCCCCAGCGTGGTCTTTCCGCGCTGCCGACCGAGTTTGCCGAAGAACTGGCGGACATTCGAGGGCGAGTCCTCGCGCCAGCCGTCTTCGAAGAAGAGGCTGCTGCCGAGGTACCAGTTCAACCCGTTCGAGTTGTGGCCGCCGTGTTCGAAATCGGCCGTTGCGCGGCCGAAGCTGCCGCCGCCGAGTTGGATCGAAGTCCCGTGCTGGCTGCGGCCGTCCTTGGTCTGGATCGAAAGCGAGCCGCCCAGGGTGTTCAGCCCGAACAGCGGATTCGATCCCGGCATCAACGCCACCTCGGCAATGGCGAGGCGAGGAATCAAGTCCCAACTGACGACATCGCCGAACGGCTGGTTGAGCCGCACGCCGTCCATGTAGACTGACAAGCCCTGCGGCGTCCCGAGCAATGGCGAGGCGGTATAGCCACGGTAATTCACGTCGGGCTGGAAAGGATTCCCCTGCATCTCATTCACGTGAACGCCGCTCAGCCGCCGGTTCATGAAATCGGAAAGATCGTTTGCGCCGCTCATTTCGATGTCGCGCCGGGTCGCCGCCTGCACCGGCGCGGGGATGTCGTCGGGTTCGAGATCGACGCCGGGAAGCGGGGTCGTCGCGACCACATCCATCTTGAAGGCCAGGCTGCTGAGCGAGAGGGTCACGGTGCGAGCCAGGGGCTCGTTTGACCGCACGTTGATCACCGCCGAATACGCGGCGAATCCGTCCTTGGAAACTTCCAGGCGATACCGGCCGAAGGCCACCCTCTCAAACGTATACTGGCCCCGGACGTCCGTCTGAAAGTCGGTCGAGATGCCGGTGGTCAGGCTCTCCAGTCTCCCGGAAGCCTCGATCACCTTGCCCGAAGGGTCTTTCACTTCCAGGCGAATCTCGCCGGCCGGCGGCGGTGATGGATGAGCGCCGGATTGAGCGTGGACCAGGGTTGAAAAAGACAAGAGCGCAACGAGAAAAATAGTTCTGGCCGCCATCGATGGGGACTCCTTCTGATACGTATGACTGTTGACACCGGGGTTTCTCGCTCAAATGAAAATTGCGGTGATTTTGATATACTCGACCTTTCCGTTCTTGAAATATATTCTAACCATTATTACTTTTCTTCACCAATGGCCGCGACCGGCAGTGCGCCGATCTCAATAATTTCGGAGGAAGGGCATGATTTCACCATCTGAACGCGAATTCGTGTTGAGTCAACTGGACCGGACCCGAGAACGGATCCTCGGCAATTTACAAGGACTCTCGCCGGATCAGCTCTTATTCCGGCCGGAACCCGGCTGCTGGTCGATAGCCGAGCATGTGGAACACCTGGTAATAGCGGAAAAGCTGCGGGTGGCCGCCATTGATAAACTTTTACAAGAGCCTCCCGATCTCTCCCAACAGAGCTCCGTAAGCGACGAAGAGCTCGTCCGGCAGGTCGGCACGGTCGTGGAGCGGGTGCAAGCGCCACCGCACGTATTACCAACTTTGCGCTGGCCGCCTGAAGAACTGTGGCGGGAATTCGAAACAACCCGCCGGCAGACGCGCGACTTCACGGTCGCCATCAACGGAGATCTACGCCATCATTTCATCGGCCATTTTCTTTTCGGCAATCTCGATTGCTATCAATGGCTGCTCCTGATCGGCGCGCACTGTAACCGGCACAGCACTCATATCGAAGGGGTGAAGACGGCTCCGGGCTTCCCGCTCTGATTCAAAGGATGTCTTTTGAATTCAGATTCTAAACCGCGAGAGATGCGAAAGACGCGGAATCACGGATCTTTCGCGTCTTTCGTGTGCTTCGCGGTTTGTAAACCAATCCGGTGAGCAAAGTACTAACGATCTTCCGCTCTGATCAGCCGGCTGTGCTTGATCACGCTCGCCTCTTTGAAATAGACGATCTCATCACAGATATCTTTGGCACGGTCACCGATCTGTTCCAGGTTTTTGGCGACGAGCACCAGGCGAGTGATCGAGGCGGCCGCGTTCGGATCCAGCGCCGCCTGATCGAGGAGCTCCTGGAAAACTCGGTCATAGAGCAGATCGATCTCATCATCGCGATCGATGATGGCCCGCGCCGCCGCGGCATCCGAAGAGGCGAATGCGTCGAGAGCCTCGTGCAACATCGCGCGCGCGACCCTGGCCATCTCCGGCAGATCAGAATGGATTTTGACCGGCGGCTGGCTCTTGAGATCAATGGCCGCCCGGGCCAGGTTGCAGGCATGATCCCCCAACCGCTCCAGGTGCGTGGCGATCTTGCTCGCCGAGACCACAAATCGCAGGTCGCGCGCCTCCGGGGTTTTGAGCGCCAGCACCCGGATCCCGAGTTGATCGGCCGCCAATTCGAGCGCATCGATGTGGTCGTCATCGGCGATCACCCGCCGGGCCAGCTCCAGGTCTTGTGTCATGAACGCCTGCATCGCCCGCTCCAGAGCCGCTTCGACCTCGCGCCCCATCAGCACGACATGCTCTTGGATCTGCCTCAAGTCAGCCTCAATCAGACTATTCATGTTCCCTCCGGAAGAAAACCATACGCCTGGGAAAGATTTGATTCAGCCGTTACGCGTCCAGTTCCGGACTCATCATACACATATGTGCAAGTATATATAAATGGACGATGGTGTTATGATGTGTAAAGAATACCTTAAATTTACATTAAATCAGCAGAAACGAATCTTTACCGTCAGATGAAAGTGATCTCAAATC
Organism: Blastocatellia bacterium; assembly: GCA_035280505.1. Classification (GTDB taxonomy): domain Bacteria; phylum Acidobacteriota; class Blastocatellia; order RBC074; family RBC074; genus JAKEHZ01. The sequence continues at coordinate 5,664 of DATEFT010000239.1, forward strand.
AAGCCTATGATGACACTGATCGCTCTCTTTCTCGTCACTTGCTTTTTGGCCTACTCGAATGGCGCCAACGACAATTTCAAGGGCGTCGCCACCCTCTTCGGCAGCGGAACAACCAGCTACGGCAGAGCCATCTGGTGGGCGACAATCACGACCTTCGCCGGATCGGTCAGTTCGATCTTCCTGGCCCAGACCCTGGTCAAGAACTTCTCCGGAAAGGGACTCGTTCCGGATGCCGTCATCGCCTCACCGGTGTTTCTCCTGGCGGTGGCGTTGGGAGCGGGGCTGACCGTCATGCTGGCCACCGTCACCGGATTCCCGATCTCAACGACTCATGGCCTGACCGGGGCGCTGGTCGGCAGCGGCCTGGTGGCGGTCGGGACGCAGGTCAATTTCGCCAAACTCGGAAGCTCTTTCCTGCTCCCATTGCTGGTCAGCCCGCTGATCGCGGTCGGGTTGGGCGTCATGGTCTACCTGGCGGCGAGATTTATCAGAATGCGAATGGGCGTCACGAAGGAGTGGTGCCTCTGTGTGGGTGAGACCGAGCAGTTGATTCCGATCTCCGAGCCGTCCTCCGTCCTCTCTTTCAGTCGCATCCCGCTGCCGGATGTGAAGCTGGCGACCAGGGAGAATTGCACCCAGCGATATCAGGGCCGGGTGGTGGGCATCGGCGCTCAACAGGCCTTGGACGCGGCCCACTTCATCAGCGCCGGCAGTATGAGTTTTGCCCGAGGTCTGAACGATACGCCCAAGATCGTCGCGCTCCTGCTGGTCATCGAGGGGCTGGGAATTCAATGGGGGATGCTCGCCGTCGCCGCCGGCATGGCGATCGGCGGATTGATCAACGCCCGGAAGGTCGCGATCACCATGAGCCAGAAGATCACCCGCCTCAATCATGGCCAGGGCTTCACGTCGAACCTGGTCACGGCGCTGCTCGTCATCTTCGCCAGCCGCCTGGGTCTTCCGGTCTCGACCACGCACGTCTCGGTCGGATCGCTGTTCGGGATCGGCCTGGTGACCAGACAGGCGGATCTGCGTGTGGTGCTGGGAATCGTTCTGTCCTGGGTCCTGACGCTGCCGATCGCCGCTCTTCTGTCCGGCGGAAGTTATTGGTTACTGAAAACTCTGTAGCGTTCATTCCCGATCCGTCCGGGTAATCCGTTACATGAAATTACGCGTATGCAGCGAGGAGAGATCCTCGGCCTCCGCGCTGCTGAAGCCGAGCTTTTCCAGGCGGCCTTTGCGTCCGGCATGCATCTCCTGCTTGAGCCTTTGGACGCGGTCATAACCGGCGGAGATCTCCCGTGGTTGCCACGACCCTGCCGCCAGCAAGATCAACGCATCAAAGACCTCTTCATTGAGCCCCGCCGTCTGAGCCAACACCTCGTGACGCCGCGCCATGGCCTGGGCCAGGCGATCGCGGAGCGAGGGATCCGCCGCCAGTTGGTATTGCAGATGGCCGACCCCGAAGGCGACGTGGCGGGCTTCGTCCTGCGCGACCAGCCGGGCGATTCGGCGCGTGATCGGATCCGGAGCGTG
>DATEFT010000240.1:0-4475 GCA_035280505.1 Blastocatellia bacterium
TCAGGCTTCATTAGCTTCATCTGTTCCCTTCATTCTATATCTATATTCAATTGTCAGATCTCTACTGATTATGAGCCAATCGCCGAAGGTCCCGCCCGTCCGTCATAATCCGGTTAAGCTGAAGTTGAAGTGAGGTGTATAGTGAATTTCGTATCTGAAGCGAGATTCAATAGGTCTAGTGGTGACTCGATGGATGGCCGCGGCAGAATGCGCGTCTGCGCGCGGCAGATTACGAGTCCAACCTATGAAGAGCCGCCGCATTCAGCATAAACCAGCCCGACAATCGATTACAAGCAAGCCCTTCTGAAGAGCGTCGGATCCGCCGATCCGGTCACGAAAAATTTTTACTCCTGGCGCCGCCACCATGAGAGGCGCCGTCGAAAGTCGTTGGCGGAGGGATGGGCAGCTTCATCTTCTGCATCCCGGGAAAGCCGGCATCTTTTGAGAGTGAAGACGAGAATGAGCGGTTCATTCTTGAACGTTCTTGAGCGGACTCGGTTTCCTGCCTGACCTTTGACCTCAGACAGACTCCACCTGAACTCACACCATCCTGCTCATCTCAGGGTTGTCGTAGTGAGGGGGCTCAACCTCTCAGCTTGGGGGAATCAAAACCCGGGAATTTATTTCTAATGTTGCCGTGAGCTGCGGGAGAGAGGTTGTCGAGTCCAAGAACACTTCGTAGCCGCAATCCGTGAGATGCCCCAGCCGGTTCTCTTGTTTAAAGCCTCTGATCGTCACCTGATAGTACCCTGATGGAACATCGACCACCGTCCATCCCAAATTCTCTATCCACTCTTTGAGAACGACCAGATCGGCCAGAACGAGCTGCTTCTCCACGTACAATGGAAAGATGCCATTTTCGAAAACTATCTGCTCTTGTGGGCGGGCACTTTTTTCATTGAGATAGAACTCGATACTATAACCGGCGTCGTCGATCGCCAGGATCGGAATGATGATTCCCTGTTTGATGACCTCGTCTCCATCATCGGATGACATGAACGTAGTAAAGAGGTCGGTTCCCTCGGCAATACGACCTCCAAAGAACTGCTTCAGCCTGTGCGGTTCAAAGATAACGATGCCATTGAAATCCGTCGTGATTTGATATCTCAGCATGAGCCACCTTGCGCTTTCAATTGTCTCTTGTGCCACTTCATCAGGCGGTCGAACGCCTGCACGGGAGTCAGATTTCTCCCCAGGACTTCCCCAGTGCTGGGGATTTTTAAAGTCCCCGCATCAGAGCCTCGTGCATTCCGGGCTGGTAAGGCTCTGGGAAAAAGGTGGGCGTATTACGTTCAGATGTCCGGGTCCCAGCGCCACGGCAATAGACCCCAGGGGTCAATCTTAGTGGTGGGACTATCGACATCTGAATAGAGATTCGTTCCGCCCAACAGTCCAATCGGATCCTGGCTGAGATACCTGCCCAGTTCCGGATCATAATATCGAAAATTGTTATAGAACAACCCCGTCTCCCGATCCTCATATGGCTCTTGATGCCGGAGATCGTTGACGGTCTTTCCATTCAGCGTGAAGATTGCTCGCGCCGTCCCTTCGGGCCGCTTTCGATCGCCGATCTAATCGTGTGAAGGAGGCGAACGATGGTGTTGGCGGCTTTCGGATTGCTGCGCACCGCTGGTTCAAGCCAGGGCCACCAATCATCATCATCGACCAGTAGAACAGGTGGTTTTGGCAAGTCGGTCTGGGCTCTCCCTCAAGCTGGGAAGAAAGACGGGATCATAAAAATAACTGCGACATGTTCCCACTTTTTATCTGACTAAGAAGTGAAGCCACCGTGGCCTCAGCACACTTCAAAACAGAGCTACCTATCCGTACGGACATATGAAAAGGAGGAAAACATGGCGCTTATATTGTTTCGAGACGAGCTGTTTAAGGGCGGAGAACTTCGCCTGGTCGGAACCAGGTCGAGCTTCGTGCCTGATAATTTCAACGATGCGGTGACCTCAGTCAAGGTTACCGATGGGCAAGTCTGGACTCTCTATGAACACACGGACTTTAGTGGTCTTTCCGTGACGGTTTCCAGCCTTGGCGGCCCGAGGGGGGACGGGCAATACCCAACCGCTGATACCCTCGGCGGACTCAATGACACTTTCAGTTCGGCTCGCCTTCATCATCTCGGATGTACTTGTAGCACCACCTTCCCTTGAATAGATAAGAGGGAACTGGAGATCGAAATCATATGGGTGCGGCCCATCCACAAGACAAAATATGAGATCGAATTGTGGTCATAGCCGATAAGGTCATCGTGCGATTAGACTTTCGGTTGACCAGAACTGAAAGGAAGAGCCGATAACGGGTTATCTACAACGATCGCCCGCTGGCTAAGTCCGAAAGTAATGCGGGGAGGAGATTGGCCCGGCTTGTTGATAGTTGTCGGACTTGGCCAGCGTACTTTCCAACGTTCTGGCGTATGCCGTGATTTTTGGTTCACTTCGGCCCTCCTTCCGATGTTTTCCGCAGCCGCTCCGGCAGTTCCGGCAGCATCCGGTTCGTGATCCGCTTCTTCTCATCATTGAAGGCGTGGAGTCCGGCTCCGATGAACATCTCCCCGTTCTGCCACCAGGCGAAGCTGTAGAGCGCGGCCAGGTATCCGGCCGGATCTGCCCGGCGGTCGATCAGCGGATCGGTCTTGCCATCGACCTGCTGCCGGCCGACTTCGTGGTAGCCGTAGGTCGTGCCGCCTCGCGAACGTCTGGCTCTATCAGGGTTGCTTTCTGACGGACTATCGGCAAGGCAAACCCATCGCTTGTATCAAAGATCATCTTGGTCGTGCTCGGTAGCGCATACCAAGTTGTTGAACGTATTCAACTTTAATTCGCAAGTCTTCGAATAATTGAGATGGAAAAATGTGGCTGGTCAGTCATTTGTTTGTGGTGGCCCCTGTAGGATTCGAACCTACAACCAACGGATTATGAGTCCGCTGCTCTGACCATTGAGCTAAGGGGCCATTCTGATGCAAGGAACCGTCTCGGGTAGCCAAAAACATCGCTCATATTAGATGACCCCTCAGCTATCGTCAACAATTGAACGGGTAATCAAGAATCGCGCCCGATTTTCCGAAAAAAAGGCCGCGCGGTAGATCTCGCGCGGCCCGGCAATATCCAGCAAAGTTCTCGGTTCAACAATGACGATGGGAAACGTAATGATCAGTGTCGGTCACGGCGGTTATGCTTGGCGCGGTAGACGTCGCGGCTCGCCCGGTTCTGGTCGTGACGGATCTCTCTTCGCTCCGCCCTGGTCACCACTCCATCGGCCTTGGCGGCGCGCTTCTCCCGCTGAATCCCTCTCTGTTCCCGTTCCAGTCTGACGGTCTCCCTCGAGGTCAACTCGCCCGAACGGACGCCTTGACCGATCCGCTGTTGCTGGTTCTCCTGGCGTTCTCTGATGCGTGGGGTCCGCGGTCGTTCCTGTGCGAATGCAGCGGCGGACAGGACCAGGGTGAGGCTGATAGCGGTTAAAATCGGAAACAGCTTTCTCATCTTCATCATCTTCGAATCCTCCCGTTGAGCCTGATAGTCAAAAGGCTCACACCTTTAAATAACCAACAATAAGGGGTGCATTACTGCGTTCGCGGATTAAGACTGGGGGCTTGACCGGAAAGTCTGAAAAAAATCGAACTACTCGGATTAATTTCAACGGTCGAGCAGGGAAGGCTTCCCGCGATGTTGAGCGCAGCGTTCCCCCGGCAGGACCAGGCGTCGACAGGGCGCGCCCTTTTTGGTGCGGGCGCCGCACATGACCCGTTCCCGGGAGGCGGGCGGTTTGAGAGTCAACGGTCCGACGGCGGCGTTCTGGGCGGAGATGGCGGGCGGAGCCGGGATCGAAACGGTCGTTTGCCGGTCATTCAGCGAGAGCCCGAGCAGCAGCACGCAGATCCAGGCGAGCGGGATCAGCCGGCCTCGCCGATTGAGGCGGGCCGCGCAATCGGCGCAAAAGTAGCGCGGGCCCCACCCGGAGCCGGGTTCCAACAGATTGCCGCACTCGGCACAAAAATTAGATCGATAAAAGATGCCGGGCATAGAGCTGAAGTGACGGCGGGATGGCACCGCAGTATAGCAGAAACGCCGGCCGGAGCGCCTGTGGAATCCGAAAATCGATCTTTGTTCGGACGCGCTAGACTCGCGACTTCGGCGGCCTTATGATCGCGGGCGCACGCAATTCATTGCTCAGATCAGTGGAGAAAACATGAAACGCAGAATTACCGGACTCGTTTTTCTGTTCCTATTCTCGATCCTCAACGATCAATCCCTGTCGGCGCAGCAGATCGAACCCAAGCTCGTAGTCGTCAAAGCGGCTCGTCTGCTCGATGTTCGCACCGGCACCCTGATGGCTCAGCCGGTGGTAGTGATCGAGGGGGAGCGCATTACGATCGTGGGGGCCAACTCTCCGATCCCGGCCAATGCTGAAGTGATCGATCTCGGTCAAAAGACGCTGGTCCCCGGTTTGATCGACTGTCACAC
>DATEFT010000241.1:0-4305 GCA_035280505.1 Blastocatellia bacterium
TCGCAGAGACGCCGCTCTGCACTCTCAGGACCACAATGGGAAGCCTCATGCCGAGGCAGCATCAATTTTTTCGGGTGGCAGGTCCAAAGCTGCCACCTCAGATCAAATCCCAGGCGCTTTTTCTTCTCCCTCCTGGTTCCCCTGGCTATGCTCAGCGGCATAGCTTTTTCAAAAACCGACATCGACTTCGCGGATGTCGTCACCATCAATTCACTCCGGTCGCTCCGACCTGTCGGGCAGGTCGGGGCGGGCCCAAGGGCCCGGGGGGCAGCTCTTACTCGAACGATGAGATGCCGGATCACTCTGGCGGATGCGAATCGATAATTGGACGGGTCGCTGGTTGAATACTCGCATCATGCCTCTGGATGTGGTGTCCCATCTCCCCGGTTGAGTCCGGGTTCGCCTTGGAAGAGCCGCTCCCTCCCGAATCCGGGTAGATCCTCTATGATTGATTCGATATAACTACCCGGATTTTATGAATAACTCCGACCCTCACCGGATGTTCAGGCTCACGCTGTTGGTCGGTCGGCCATCGACGACCAGACTGACCTGGACCGCTCCCCGGCCGGCCAGGCTCCGGGGCAGCACCAGGTTGACCTGATCCAACCCGGCGAAGTCAGTCCCCTGCGGCCCCGCGTAGAGCACCTGCAGCGGGGTCTGGAATCCCTGACCCGTCATCGTGGCCGTCACGTTCGTGAGCGAAGAGCGCGATCGCAGACCGGTCCCATAGAGGATCAAAAAGGCCTGCTCGTTGGGATTGCTCAGATCGATCGGTTTCGTCACGAACTGCTGTGCGGCCCCGCTCAGTTCGAAAGCCTCTTCATAGAATTGCGTGCCGTTGGCGCGGATTCGCAGGACCAGCGCGGCCGCCACGCCCTGACCGTTGGCGTTCTTGGCGAAGAGCCCCGGCGAGACGCCGGCGATCAGCACGTCCTCGGTCGAGACCACGACCCCGTTCTTGAGCACCTGAATTCGTCCCGCGCCCGCCGCCAATCCCGACGGCATCAGGAAATTGACCTGCGTCTGCGAGACGAAGAAGATCTGCGCGGGGCGCGTCACTCCGAGTCCGTCGGTCACGTCGACCGTGATCCCGCCCACGTTGAACGGCAGGGGCTGGTTCTCGACGACGATGGTGTCGAGCGTGAACTCCTCGCCGAAGGCCGCCACAATCTGATCCGGGGCGATGCCGCCGGCCGATTGGAAGCTGGCCGCCGAGACCGTCGTCTGGGTGATGGCGCTGTCGGCGATCTTCGCGACGAAGGCATCGACCACTCCCCGGCGGACCCGTTGGAGAGCCATCTTGGTCGGGAAGTTGGGCGCCGCCGTGTAGCCGGTGACATAGGCCCGGCCCTGGTTGTCGGTCGCGATCGAGAGGCCGCCCTCTTCACCGCCGCCGCCCAGGAAGGTCGAATAGATCGGCGCGCCGGACTGCCCGAACTTGGTGATGAAGGCATCGATCAGCGTGTCGCCGGTCTGGGCGATCACCTTCGTGCTCGGCCAGCCGTCGTGCATCTGTCTCTGGGCGCCGCTCTTGATCAGGTTGAGCCGGTTGCCGTTCGGCGTGGAGGCCTCGAGGTTGATCGGGTTGACCTTCAACGCCGCCTGGATCGGATTGACGATCGGAAAGTTGGTCGAGCCCGTGCTGCCCACCACATAGACATCCCCGCTGGTGGTGGCGGCCAGGTCGAAGGCCTGGTCGTTGGCCGCGCCGCCGAAGTAGGTGGCATAGACCTGGGCGCCGGCCGGGCTGTACTTCGCGAGGAAGGCGTCATCGCCTCCCGCCGAGTTGGCCTGAAACGCGTTCTTGACCGGAAAGTTCGGAGACCCGGTGAAGCCCCCGACGTAGGCATTGCCCCCGCCGTCCAGGCTGACGCTGTACGCGACATCGTCGAGGTTGCCGCCGATGTAGCTCGAGTAGACCAGGCTGTTGCCCTGGGCCGCAAACTTGGTGATGAACGCCTCGAGGCCCCCGCCCAGACTCGATTGGGCCGCGTTGACCATCGGCAGATCCAACGATTGGGTGATGCCCGCCAGGTGGGCGCTGCCCGATCCGTCGACCGCAATGCCATACACGTTATCGTTGCCGCTGCCGCCGAAGTAGCTCGCATAGACCCACGCGGTCGCGTCCGCGTTCAGCTTCGCGACGAAAGCATCGGTCGGGCCGCGAAGAGCGGCCTGGAACGGAGCGCGGACCGGAAAGTCAACCGAGGAGGTCAACCCGGCCAGATAGACGCTGTTGGATGAATCGACCGCGATCGCGTTGATCGACTCGTCGTTGGCTCCCCCGAGATAGGTCGAGTAGAGGACCGCGCTGCCGGTCGGGTTCAGCTTGGCGACGAAACCGTCGAAGAGGCCGGCCGGTAGAAACTGAGCCGCTCCCAGCGTCACCGGAAAGTCGCTCGACTGGGTATTGCCGGCCACATAGACGTTGCGGGCCGCATCGATCGCGATCGCATTCGCGGAATCGAAGGTCGAGCCCCCGAGATAGGTCGAGAAGACCAGTTGGCCGGAGGCATTCAACTTGGTCACGAACGCATTGCCGACGCCGCGCAGATTTCCCTGCAACGGATTCGAGAGCACAAAGTCGATCGAAAAAGTAGTCCCGGTCACATACGTATTGCCCTGGGCGTCGGCCTCGACCGCGTTTCCGACATCATCGTCGAATCCGCCGAGATAGGTCGCGTAGACCAGCACCGGATCGATGACCAGGGTCCTGGTTCGATCGTAAGCGCCCAGTTCGAAACCTACCTCCTGCCCGCCCCGCATCACATAGTGACCGGACACCTCCTGCTTGACCCCTGAAACCTCCTGATAGATCACAGGTTTGTGCTGCCGAAGCACTCCGGCCCCGGTCGTCAGGACCAGGTCCCCACTCTCATCAATCCGGACCTGTTCCGCGCCCTCGAAGGCCAGCTTAATCTGCCCGGCGTCGGCTCCCGGGGCGACCACGAAGTCGTACTCGAGCTGTCGATGGTCGCTGTGATAGATCAAGTTCACACCCGGGTAGATATTTTCATATTTGACTTTGGCGAAATGCGGGACATCCGCACGCCACTGCTCGGGATCGTTTCCGATAAAATAGTTGCTGCGGCTGCTCATCGGATCCACCCCGTTCACCGGGGCCTGGTCATCCGCCCCGACCACCTGCATCTTCAGGACCGCCGGGGGCGCCATCGTGCGCTGCGCCCGGGCCCGCTCCAGCGGATCCTTGACGCGGGCCGCCGGGCGGCTCTCGGACCGCCGCATCGCGAAGACCGCCTCCTTCGACGTCAGGAACAGTCCGTACCCCTGACCCCGCGACATAAACTTAACGGTGCTATCGACTTGACCCTGATTGAGCTCGAAGCTGATCGGAGTGCGAGGCTGACTCTGAACGCGAGCGTCAATCGGGTTCTCAGCTTTTTTTGCGGGGGTCATCTCCCATGAGTGGCGGGTGATCGTGAGCCCCAAGAGCGCCAGACTGATCAGCAGCAAGGCCCCGATCGTAAACTGCCACCCGCGCAGCCAGACCTTCTCGGTCCCGTATCGGAGTCGTGCCGCGGTAGTAAAACTTTCCTTCCAGACTTCCAGGCAGCGACGTTTAAATTTAAGACCTAATGAAAACGGAATCTTCATGAAACATCTCCCGTAAGCATTTCCCACGTGATCTATATTGTGTGAGCCGCGATGTAGCGTTGCGGCTTTTGGTTAGACTTTAGATATGGGGCGTGTGACAAATCTGGAAGGGAAAATGTCACATCTTTATTTTTCGTTTATGAGACTGTGGCTTGGGAGGCTAGTTGACGTTCACTTGCGCCCTTAGACAAACTGCTTCAGTGAAGACTGCCCCCACAAGTGCTTCACCATACCTATTAAATTAGCTAAAAGCCGAGTGTGATTGGCAAACGGCTGCAGAAACAATTTACCTCCCTAGTATATGCTCTGCGCTAACTCTAGAGGTCAGTTGTCAGTCACGTTTACGGCAACGATGAGGTGAGGTGTCGAAGCCGGATGCCCCAGCTTTGAACTATCCTCCCAAGTCACGGGACGCAACGATACGGGTATTTCTTGAGAAATTCTTGAGACCGGCGGGAAAAAAGATTAGATTCAGACCTTCCCCTTTTTCACGAAATTTTGTCAGTTTTTTCGGCTACTAACGGATGAACCCGAAGAATTGGCATGAGGATTGCACAACCGCGAAAGACGCGGAATCAGATACCTTTCGCGTCTTTCGCGTGGTTCGCGGTTTGTCTGTAAACCGACTTTGTGAGCCAAGTAGCCAGTCCCCTCCCCCGCGCCCGGCTACCGGGTCCGGGTCTGGAGGGC
>DATEFT010000242.1:0-3496 GCA_035280505.1 Blastocatellia bacterium
GCATTAGGAACTGAGGGGAGCAATTCCGGCAGCCGCAGAAAATGGATGGCAGCCACCTCTCAAGAGGCTGTTGGTTGCCGGAGATGCTCTCGCCCCAGATTCCAGATCACCGGCGAGCGAGTGCGGTTCGAGATTGAGAGAAGTTGAAGCACTGACGTGTCGAGCCTAAGCCCCAGCTTCATCATGGGGCGCAAGATCCAGTAATCAAGGAACGATGCGGAAGCGAAGCGCGTCCGCTCCAGTTCTTTAGTCTTACCAACAAGCGGGAACCCTCTTTCCCCCACTATCGACTTGGGAGGTCTAAGTCCATGAGACGGCGCTTGAAAGTCCTTACGATATCTTGGGTTTCACTGGTTCTGGCGGCCCTGGTGATCGGCGGTCTGGCGATCTCTCCGTTGTTTCGCGCGGCCAACGCGCAGCAGGGCGGAGTGCAGCAACCAGGGGCCTTGAGCGCGGCCGCGAAGCAGCAGATTAATGCGCTGCTGGCGGAGAAACAATCGCGTACTCCGGCCCAGAGGAAGATCGGCTCACAACTGCTGTATGCGATCAAGGCGCAGCGTGGTGAAGCGATGACCAGCGGCGGTCTGGTCCGTTCGCTGCGTTCGGGCCAGGAGACGGCGAAGACGGCCGAGAGAGGTCCGGTCAACGTCGATATCCGGGCCGAACTCAGCAAGGAGTTGGCCGAAGTGATCGGGAAGCTCGGCGGAGAGGTGCTCAACGTCTCGCTGGCCAACGGCAGTATGCGGGCCCGCCTTCCGCTCTCGACGTTGGAGGAGCTGGCGGCGCTGCCGGCCGTCAAGTCCATCCGTCCGGCGGCGACGGCGGTCACCCACCACCAGTTGGATGCGGCCCGCACGACGTTCCAACTGCCGACGGTGCTGCCCTTCAAGATCACGCCGGACCGGACCGCCGGGCGGCGCCTCGACTTCAATCAGCGGGCGGCGAACGTTCGCACGCAACTGTCGGCGGCCTTCGCCGGCGGCGCGGTCCGTTCGATGCAGGACGGCGCGGCCTTCAATACCGGGGCCGCCAACTCGCAGGGCAATATCGCGCACCGGGCGACGGAAGGGCGCAACTTCTTCGGCATCACCGGAGCGGGCGTCAAGATCGGCGTCCTCTCCGACAGCGTGGACTTTCTGGATCGATCGATCGCCTCGGGCGATCTGCCGCCGGACGTGACGGTCCTGCCGGGCCAGAGCGGCGTGCCCGGCGGCGGTGAGGGCACCGCCATGCTCGAGATCATTCACGACGTGGCTCCCGCCGCGAAGCTCTACTTCGCCACCGCCTTCAACAGCATCGAGAGCTTCGGCGACAACATCCGGGCCCTGCGGGCCGCGGGTTGCGACATCATCGTCGACGACATCATCTATTTCGCCGAATCGCCGTTCCACGACGACATCGTCTCGACCGCGGTCGAGGAGGTGACGGCCAACGGCGCGCTCTACTTCTCATCCGCCGGCAATGAGGGCAACTTCAACGACGGGACGGCCGGCGTCTGGGAGGGCGATTTCAAAGACTCCGGTTCCACCCTCGGGCTGCTGCCCGGCGGCACGCTGCACGACTTCGGGAACGGCGTGATCTCGAACCGCGTCGAGGTCTCCTCTCCGTTCGTGCTCGCGATGTACTGGTCCGATCCGGCCGGCGCCTCCGACAACGACTACGACCTCTTCATCATGAACAATACGCTGACCGCCGTGCTGGACGCCTCGACCGACATCCAGGACGGCGACGACAACCCGTTTGAAATCACCTTCGGCGCGCTCACTAATCAGCGGATCGTGATCTTCAAGGCGGAAGGCGCGGAGACGCGGGCGATTCACATCAACAACTTCCGCGGGGAGTTGGCCCTCGGCACCCCCGGCTCGACCCACGGCCACAACTCCGCTCCGGGCGGTTTCGGGGTGGCGGCGGTCAATGCCGCGCTGGCGGGCACCGGCCCGTTCATCGGCGGTCCGACCAACCCGGTCGAGTTGTTCAGCAGCGACGGCCCTCGGCGCGTCTTCTACAAGTCTGACGGCACGGCCATCACGCCCGGCAATATCCTGTTCGCCGACCAGGGCGGAGAGTTGCGGCGGAAACCGGATCTGGCCGCGGCCGACGGCGTCGCGACCACGGTGCCCGGATTCGAGCAGTTCTTCGGGACCTCGGCGGCCGCGCCACACGCCGCCGCGATCGCCGCGCTGCTCAAATCGGCCAAACCGCGCCTGACTCCGGGCCGGATTCGGCAGGCGCTGGTCCAGACGGCGATGGACATCGAAGCGGCCGGCAACGACCGCGACTCCGGAGTTGGAATCATCGACGCCTTCGCCGCGCTGCAGTTCGTCGGGGCGGCGCCTTCGCCTTTCCTCGACTCCGGCACCGTCACGACGGCCGCCGTCGGCGGCGACGGTGACACCTTCATCGAACCGGGCGAGAGCGGCCGGATCAGCATCCCGGTGGTCAATATCGGCGGAGCCACCGCCCTCGGGGTCAGGGTCACGGTGACGACCGCGACTCCGGGCGTCACGATCACCTCCGGCTCTTCCAACTATCCGAACATCGGATCCAACGGCCAGACGGCGACCAATCTGACGCCCCTCACCTTCGCGCTCGCGAACAACGCGGCGTGCGGTCTCCCGGTCGTCTTCACGGCGAGCATCACCTACACGAACAGCAATGTGGGACCGCTGGTCTTCACCTTCAGGGTGCAGACGGGGCAGCCTGACACCGGCAACAGCACCTTCAGCTACACCGGGCCGGCGCTGCCGATTCCGGACGTCAATCCCGTCGGGGTCAGCATTCCGATTACGGTCAGCGGCATGACGTCTCCCATCGGCGGCCTCAGGTTCAGATTCGACGGCAGCAGTTGTTCGAGCGCCATCGGAGCGACCACGGTCGGTCTCGACCATACCTGGATCGGCGACCTCCTGATCACGTTGACCTCGCCCCAGGGGACCACGGTCACCCTGACCAATCAACCCGGAGGCGTGCTCACCAACGGCGGGAATAACTTCTGCAACACGGTCTTCGACGATGCGGCGACCGCGTCCATCCAGAGCATCACGCCGCTCGGAGCCCCCTACACCGGCTCCTTCAGACCGGTCAGCCCGCTCGCGGCCTTCAACGGCGAGAACGGGAACGGCACCTGGACCTTAAAGGTGGTCGATACCTTCGGAGGCGACACCGGCAACGTCCGCGCCTTCTCGCTGGTCTTCTCCTCCTTCGTCTGCTCAACACCCTAAGGAAGAAGTCCGGAGAAGTCGGGGACGCGATGACCCCCGACTTCTCCGGACCTCAAAAGAAGACGTCCTAAAAACGGGCCCACGGAGCAGACGAAAGAGATAGCCGTACTCTTTCGCCCGCTCCGCGGGCCCGTGGTCTTTTCCTTCATGGCCGTCTGAACGGCTAATCTGCTTAAGTGAGGTACACTCGTCTATGAGTAAAATGGGATGCAACTGCGGATCGGTGATTTACGATCATGACTTTCCCTTGCCGTACAAAGGGAGGATCATCCGAG
>DATEFT010000243.1:0-3987 GCA_035280505.1 Blastocatellia bacterium
GGTCATGCGCTCTCCTCCGAAGACTTCCTGTTGATTAACAACAGAAGTCTAAGCCACTTCCTGTAGGTAGTCAACATACAAAGGTAAAATAAGTCCATCAACCGATGTCAGGCGCTCCGGCCGTGAGTCCTCGTGGAAAAACAAAAGATGCGCGCTCCGGCCTTGGCGTTCGCTGTTGCTTGTCATAGGATCGGGACGCGCTGAGGATCAGCGACCGGCGGTCGCCAGGCGCGACGCCTCACTGCCAGGACACGATTTATGACCAATTCAGAGATCTCGCGTCTCCGACTTCACAACCAGCGCCTTGCCCGCGCCACGTTCAAACGGCCGGCCGAGGTCGTGGCCTGGATGGGCGCCGTTCAGGCTCAGGACTATCTGGGCGCGCTCTGGGCCGTCGGATTGCGCATGCGGAAGGCGGTCGAAACCGATATCGAGCGGGCGCTCGCCGATCGAACGATTCTTCGCACCTGGCCGATGCGAGGCACGATGCATTTCGTGGCGGCGGCGGACGCGCGGTGGATGCTTGAACTGATGACTCCGCGCATTGTGGCCAACCTCGCGCAATGCTTCCGGCGTCAGTTCGACCTCGATGAGCGCACATTCGCGCGCAGTAGAGAATTGTTCGAACGCGCGCTGCAGGGCGGCAAGCGACTGACCCGAACCGCCATGTATCAGGTGTTGGAAGAGGGCGGCGTTTCAACGGCCGGCCGCGGCCGACACATCTTGTGGCGCCTGGCGCAGGACGGCACCATCTGCTTCGGCTCGCGCGAAGGCAAGCAACCGACCTTTGTGCTGCTCGATGAATGGGTGCCGAAGACTAAAAGAATGTCGCGCGATGAATCGCTGGCCGAACTCGCGAGGCGCTATTTCACGAGTCGGGGCCCGGCGACCTTGCGGGATTTCGCCTGGTGGTCCGGACTTACCATAACCGACGCGAGCGCCGGTCTTGAAATGGCGAAGCGGCGCCTCATGCCGGAGACCGCTAACGGGCAGACCTACTGGCTGGCTTCATCGATGCCGGATCTAAACGATTCGTCGCCGGCCGCCTACCTGCTGCCGGCTTTTGACGAGTACACGGTCGCCTACAAAGACCGCAGCGCCGTGCTCGACCAGGCCCATACCAAACTGGCGAATTCAGGAAACGGCACCCTTTTTCCGGCGATTGTCGTGGAGGGCCAGGTCCTCGGAACCTGGAAGCGAACGCTCAAGAAAGACTCGCTCGCTATTTCCACCAGCCTCTTCGCAAAACTCAAGCGGGCTGAGACCGACGCCGTCAATGAAGCGGCAGCCCGCTATGGAAAGTTCCTCGGCGCGCCAAGGCTGCTGGTCTGAGCCGCCGTTGACGGCGGAGCCCTAAGGGTCGAGACCTTCGCGGGCGGCGGCCCGCAGATTCATGGCGCCCATCAGGTCATTGAGGTATTGCGTGACCGGCGGGCAGGGGGGCAGTTCCGGCCCCAGTTCCTCAACCAGGCGACGATTCGAGTAGGCCGCATCCGCGTTGATGAAAGGAAGGTAGTAGTCCAGCGCCGCCCAGAGAGATTGAGCATCCGGCGAGGTCTCGAATCGATCTCTCGCTGAATTCGCCCCGACGAATCGCAGGCGATGATAAGAAGCGTCGGCTCGACACAGGGTATCGCGGATCTCCGCACAGGTATTGGACGAACGAGGCCCGGCGGAGAGGTGATAGCAACGATGCCTCAGTCGTTCTCGATCGATCAGCCGCCCGATCAGATCCGCCACATAATCGACCGGAACGAAATCGAGCCGGGAGTGCGGATCCACCGGCACCTCGCCCAGGGCCTTCATGACCGGAAGAACCCACAGCACGGAACGCGCCATCCGTCGATTCCTGATCCCACGGCTGAGGACGATGCTCGGCCTCAGAATGACCGGATCCAAGCCGCTCTCGACCAGCAGGGCTTCGGCGCGGCGTTTTGATCTGATGTAACCATTTTCATAACCGCCGGGTTCGGCCGCTTCGGAGATCCCGCCGGGAGCCCGGCTCGTGCAGACCGACGCCGTGCTCACAAAGAAGAGCCTCGGCGGCCGCGTCATCTTTCCGGCCAGTTCGATCAGACGGTGAGCCGCTCCGACATTGATGCGCCAGCAACGATCATCCGCTTTGAATGAAGTATCCCCCGCGCAATGCACGATCAGGTCGATGGCCCGCGTCGCCTCGACCGAAAGCCCGAGATCCGTGGCGGTGATATCTCCGGCCAGGGCAGCCAGCCGCGAGGTTTCGAGCAGCCCCGAGCGGCCGCTTCGGCTCAACCGCTGAGCCAGTCGAGAGCGGGCTTCTCGGTCGTCGCGGGCGCGGACGATGGAGAGCACCGACCAACCGCGCTTCACCAGTTCACAGGCAATCTCTCCGCCGATCATGCCTGTGGCTCCGGTGATCAGAGCGATTCCGCGAGATTCAACGGGATTCGATAGTAGTATCGGCTCGATCATCAGTCTCGATGCCAGCCAGACGCAGTTACCTTCGGCCTTCCAGGTTCGCCCACTCCCCGGACTGAATGAAGGCAGCCCAATAGAACGGATGCCGCCGGTTCTCTTTCTCGAGCATCTCCAACTGCACCTGCCGCAAGGCCTCGCCGCGCCCCTGCCCTTGCTGCAGCCGGTTGTAGTAAGTCACCATCAACTCGCGGGTAATTCTGTCCGAAACCGGCCAGAGGCTCATGACCTGCGTCTCCGACCCGGCCAGGACCAGGGCGCGGCGCAGGCCGTGGACACCATCGCCGTTCCTGACTTTGCCCACTCCGGTGTCACATGCCGAGAGCACCACCAGTTGGGTTCCCCACAAATCCAATCCCGCCATCTCCAGGGCCGTCAGCACTCCGTCGTCATCATGATCTTCACTCTCGCCTTGATTGGCTCCGGCCAGCGCCAGACCGGACCGCACCAAGGGGTCTTCAATATGGGCCGCCCACCGGCCGAGCCGGAGGTCGGTCATGCGTAGAGGGTCTTCACCGGCGGCGCTTCTGGGTTCCGCCGGTCGAAGCGCCTGATCGCCGAGGAAGAAGCCGTGGGTGGCGATGTGCAAAATGCGCGGGGCTTTGACCTGTTTGATCGCGGTCTCCGTGGCTTGCTTCCACAGCAGCAGCCTGGCTTCCGGCATGACCGCCTTGATCGCCTCCGCTTCGCCCTCAGTTCCCGGCAGGGGTTGGAAGTAGAGATGTTTCGGTTCGGCCCTGGCCCGCCCCTGACCGCCGGCCTGTGCGCGATCGGTGTTCTGATCCCTTTGCACAGCGGCGCTCGTAATTCGCCCGAAGGCGGGATTGGCGACAATCAGGGCCGCATTTCCTTCCGGTTGCGGCGCCGGCGCCCGTCGCAGGTCGCGCCCGCTCGTCAGATAGCTGATGGAGTAGCGTTCAACCAGATACCGATTTCGCTCATCCACCAGGGCGGCGAAAGGAATGAGGTTGAGCGAGCCATCGGGCGCAATCAGCAAATGGAGAGTGGTACCGGGAATTTCAAGGCCCGATTGCAGCAAGGTCCGCACAGGCCGCATGACTTTCTCGTCCACCGTGCGGGCCAGTTGTTTGACGTTCGTCCGTTTCGGATCGCGCAGCGCTTCGCGCCAGGCGCCGACGGCTCGATCGATCGGCGCCGTCTCGCCGAGATCGACCCACTTCGGCGGACCTTGCGCGGCCAGCAGATAGGCCAGATAGCGTGGCGGCCCGCTCTTTCCCGTGTGAATCGCCTGCGGCGTGAAAACGGCAAACTCGATCAGCGCGCTGTCGGCGGGGAGAGCCGCCTGGATCGCCTCGATGGTGACCGGCTTCGATTGCGCCTGGAACTCATCGTTGCGCGCGCTCAGTGTCGCTTCCAATTCATCGACCTGGTCCTCGAGCGGTTTGAGCCGCGCCTGGTATGTATCGGGACTGGCGGAACCGGATTCCTTGAGTGTGAGCGCCGCCAACCGCGAGCGAGTCTCAGTGAGTTGATCGAAGAGCTTTTTGTCCTGCGGCGCCGCGCGGCGTCGCA
>DATEFT010000244.1:0-5717 GCA_035280505.1 Blastocatellia bacterium
AACAGAGAACTGAAAATTACTGAAAACTGAAGACCGAGAACCGGAACCTATTTCAGGGGAGGAATGCCATGTCAGTTTCCCAGGCCAGTCTGGCGCCGGAAGTTGTGGACCAGGAAGCGGCGCCGTCTCTCAAATATCTCAGGCAGCGCTGGTGGCTTCTGGTGTTGCTCTTCACCGCGATGTTGTTCGGTTATGCGCAGCGTGGAGCGTTGGGCGTCGCGGCGCCTTTTATCAGCCGAGACCTGGAGCTCTCGAAGGCCCAGATGGGAGTTCTGCTCTCGACTTTCTTCTGGCTCTATGCGGTGATGCAACTCCCCGCCGGTTGGCTGGTCGACCGCTTCGGCGTGAAGCGGGCCTACTCGCTGGGATTCGTCTTCTGGTCGCTGGCCACCTCGTTGATCGGCCTGGCCAATGGGATCCTGTCGTTGGGCGGGTTGCGCCTCGCCGTCGGAGCCGGGCAGGCAATCGCCTTTCCGGCGACCTCTCGCTCAGTGGCCAACTGGTTTCAGGAGCGGGAGCGCGGCACCGTCACCGGCATCTATCTGACCGGTGTTCGCTATGGCACGGCATTGATCAATGTCGTCGGCGCCTTCTTTCTGGCCCGGTATAGCTGGAAGCTCTTCTTCGTTCTGATCGGCCTGATCCCTCTGGTTTGGGTGCTGCCCTGGAGCTTGTTCCTGAGGAAGTGGGAGACGACCGACCGCTCCGGGGCGGATCGCCCGGCGGCGCAAGGCGCATCGTTCTTCAGGAGCCTGCTGCTGCTCAAGAATCGCAACGTCTTCGGCATTTTTCTGGGCTTCTTCGCCTACGACTATGCCTGGTTCGTCTTTCTCAATTGGTTGCCGTCCTACCTGCTCTTGGAGCGCAAATTCAGCGTGCGCGAGATGGGGTTCTACAGTTCGGTTCCCTTCGTCGCCATGTCGCTCGTGATTCTGGTGTCGGGGATGATGAGCGATGGGCTCATCCGGCGAGGTTATCAAGAACTGAAAGTTCGCAAGCTTTTCATCGCGGTCGGGCTCGCGGTCGGTTGTCTGATCGTGCCCGCCGGGATGGTCGAGGATAAACTGACCGCCGTCTGGTTGTTGACGATCTCGTTATGCGGTTTGGGGATCGCCGCGCCGAATACCTGGACCCTCACGCAGGCCGTCTGCGAGAAGAAGATCGTGGGGACGGTCTCGGGCATTCAGAATTTCGGCGGCAATGTCGGCGGAATTCTGGCCCCGTCGTTGACCGGAATCATCGCTCAGGCGACCGGTTCCTTCGCCCTGGCGATGGGATTGACCGGAATCGTCTTGGTGGTGGGAATTTTGGCCTACTGGTTACTGGTCACAGATCAGGTCGAGATGATCGATCCCACAGCCCCGGCTTGAGATCCACACCAACCCAGTACTCTGAAAATTAAGTTCCTTGGAATTTGAGAGTCGAACCGCGAAATACGCGAAAGATTGATGAGGTAGCGTGTTTCGCGCGTTTCGCGGTTCAACTCAAAACTTCAGGCCACGGTACTAGATTTTACCAGGAGAAGAGACATGCGCACCCTCACCAATTACTTGTCGCAGCTTTTCATCGCCGCGATCCTGATCTTCGCGGGAACCGTCGTCCTCGCTCAATCGGCTCCGTCGTGGCAGCCGCCGGCCGACAGTCAGCGTTGTCCATCGAGATGGGGACCGGGCGATCAGCGCGGATCCGCGAACCTGATGAAGCCGGAGACGGTGCTGCAGGCGGTCAAGTTGATTCGCACCGGCGAGGTGATTGAACTCGGCCACGTGCTCAGCTCGACGATCCCGTTCTTCGGGACGCGCCGCTTCGACGTCTATACGAAGCGAACTTTCATGAACCCGCAGTCGAATCGCCGGGGCAGCAATGAGGAGATGGTCACCGGCGAGATCGGCCAGGTCGGCACGCAGTTCGACGGGTTCGCCCATCAGACGATCGGCGACAGCATGTACAATTGCTTCAAGGTCGAGGAGTCGGCGACGAGGACCGGATTTCAGAAGCTCGGAATCGAGAACGTCGGCTCGATCATGACCCGCGGCGTCTTGATCGATGTGGCCGGGTTGAAGGGCGTCGAGATGCTGCCCGACAACTATGAGATCACCGTGCAGGATCTGGAGCAGGCTCTGGCGCGGCAGAAACTGAAACTGCAGAGCGCCGATGCCGTCGTCATCCATACCGGTTGGGGAAAGCTCTGGGGGAAAGACAATGCCCGTTTCACCAAGGGGAGTCCGGGGATTGGAGTGGCGGCGGCCGAGTGGCTGGCGAAACAGTCTCCGATCCTGGTCGGATCCGACAATCCCGGGATCGACGTCCAACCCAACCCAGATCCGAACCTCTCGCTTCCCGTTCACCAGATTATGCTGGTGATCAACGGCATCCACCTGTTGGAGAATATGAAGCTCGACGAGCTGGTGGCCAAGCGGGTTCAGGAGTTCGCTTTCATCGTCCAACCGCTGAAGATCCAGGGCGGCACGGGCTCGACGGTCGCGCCCATCGCCGTTCACTGAGATTCGGGATTTGAACCGCGAATCACGCGGATTCCGCATGGTTCGCGGTTCAATTTATAAACCCCAGGACAGTTTCAAGCCGTAACTGCTGGTGGCGCGGCTATAGCTGGGCGCGATCAACGGCAGCAGTTTGGATCCGGTCAGGTTGCTGGTGGTATTGCTCGGCAAACCGTTCCCGGAGGCATCCAGGTTCGGATCGTGATGCCGGCGATAGACGTAGCGTCCGATGCCGAAACCCATGGCGCCGCCGACCAGGATGTCGGAGAGAAAGTGATTGCGGCTGGTGAAGCGCGAGACGCTGACCGCGGCCGCCACGCCGTATGCGCCGACGCCGATCAAGCGGCTTTCGCTGTATTCGTGCGCGACGACGGAGGCCAGGGCCCAGGAGACGGTCGAGTGGCCCGAGGGAAAGGAGTTGCCGCCGTCGAAGAATCCGCCGCGCCCGTTGTTGGAGGTCGGCCGTGGACGCTGAGTCGCGGTCTTGAGGAGCGTCACGATGATTCCCCCGTCGATCACGGCCTGGGCGCCCAGCAGTCCGGTCTCGCGCAGGCGCGAGTTGTTTCTCGCTCTTCCCACCAGATACATCGTGCCCGCGATACTGCTCACGCCGTAGAAGGCGCCGATCCGGCCGATGTTGTTGCTGATTCGGACGCGAGTCGGATCGTTTCCATTATCGACCAGTTCGTTGGCGGTCCGTCGATCCGTGGCGATCAGGCCGCCCGCAGCCAGGCCCAGCGGGAGCAGGACCTTTGCATCGCCGCCCTGGAGGCGCAACGGCGAGGTCAGGAGGGCCCCTTGATCCCGAAAGATATTGCCGATAAATCTCTTCTCCAGTGAGGGCGCCTTTTTGATCGCGGGCGCCGGTGCGGCCGGAGGCCGGGGCGAAGATTCATCCGTTGTTTCCGCCTCCTGCGCTAACCCGTTGACGGCCAGAATCAGGATCGTCGCCAGGATCGTGACAGCTTGACGAACCACTCCCGGCCCGCTTGAGTTCAACTGCATACTCTCGCTCCCATTTGTGTCAATTTGGAAAATACGGGGTTAGATCGTTGGGGTAATGAGGAGGAACATGGGTACTACGCTGACGAGATCCGGCTTGGATCAGTCGGCCGCGGTAATTAATTGTTAGCCCTATCTTACGAAGCCGAGATGTCACGGCCGCGGTTCGAATGCAATTCTCGTGGGGTCCACAGATCCCATGTAGTGGTGATGATCATGAGCAGGACGGAGAGGCCCATTCCGACCGCCCCGGCGTACAGGGCCGGAGCGGCCCTGAGGGTCACATAGCGCACCAGCCAGGGGGCCGAGAGGAACAGGGTCATGCCGCCGAACGAGGTCGCATAGTTCGTCAGCTTGAACCAGGCGGGCAGGCGCGTCCGCATCAGAAAGTGGGCGAGCACCAGGATCACCAGCGGCATCTCGAAGACGTGAGGATGCGTGACGTCGAGCAGCGCGGAGAAGGTGTTGATGCGGGCGATCAGGGCGTCGGTCTCCAGCGGCAGCGGCTCCGCGTTGGGATCCGGCGTCGCCGCATTTTCGGCGGCCGGCGGTTCGCGATCCGGGCCGTAGCGGAGGGCCGGGCCGTTTTTGATCCGCCCGACTTTGTCATAGACGTTCAGTTCCGCGACCGTAAAGGCCGCCAGCGTGGAGATCAGAAAGAGCGTGATCAGCACTTTGGTCTGGCGGTCGCTGCGATGCAGTGGATATGGGGTCATCGTCTTCGTTTATCGGTCCGATCCTGCGGAATCGCGGGGGGCGGCAGGAACTTCAGTTGATCGGTTTGGATGACCTGGAGGCTGTTGCCGTCTTGATCGGCCCGCAGCGTCAAGGCCTCGGCTCGCCAGCCGCGCCGGTCGCAAATCTCGAGCGCCTGTTCCAGGTCCAGAAAGAGCAGGAGCTTGGCCACGACTTCGGCCCGCATGGCCGTGTCGCAGACCGCGGTTGCGCTCAGGCAGCCCTCCAGCGGCCAGCCGTTGCGTGGATCGATCAGATGCGAGAACCAACGGTCCGCGATCTGAAACCGGCGTTCGGAGGTTCCGGAGGTCGCGAGCGCCCGGCCGGCCAGGTCGATCAAACCGACGATCCGGCGTTCATCACGCGGATCCCTGATCGCAAAGCGCGGACCGTTCTCCGGCGCCGTCAGATCGAACGCCGTGATGCTGCTGGTTCCGGCGTTGACGATGGCGCGCCGCAGACCGGCGCGACGCAATCTTTCAAGCGCCCGGTCGGCGGCATAGCCCTTGACCAGGCCTCCCAGGTCCAGCTCGACGCCGGAGGCCAGGAACCGAACGGTCTGATTGCGCTCGTTGAGTTTGATCAGCGATCGCTCCGCCAGCCGGCGGCGGCGCTCGATCTCGTCCTCGGTGGGGAGCCGGTTCCGGGCCGCGCAGTCTTCCCAGAGGTTGGCCAGCGGCGCCAGTTGCAGCGAGAAGCATCCGGCCGCCTGCCTCATGTATTCGAGTCCCTCGGCCAGGACCGTGAAGAACTCCTCCGAGACCTTCACCGGATAGCGCGCCGCCAGGCGGTTGACCCGCGACAACTCGCTATCGAAATCGAAGCGGCTGAACGACTGCTCCAGCCGCTCGAATTCGTCCATTCCGGAAGAGAGGTGGTGGCGCATGGCGTCTTCATCGGCCTCGTGAGGGGCACAGCAGACCGTGATCTCGACCAGCGTCCCCATGACATACTGCGCCAGGCGATATTCCTTCAGTGTTTGTAGAGTGTCTCGCATATGACCAGGGCCTTCTTCGCGCCGCGACAGAAAGCGCGAGAAGAGAGTGTGGCTCCGGTAATTCCGATGATGTCGGAGCCGATCTGTAGACGATTCTGACTCGTTTTGCCGCGAAACTGCGCGGTGAAACGCGGATCTTCGACTTCCCAGCCTTTGCTTTCACGAAAGACCATCAGCGCGATGCGCTGCACCTTGAAATCCGGAGCGATCCCGACAATGAAGGTGATTAACCGCTCCTTCCCGATCTCGTGAAGAATCATCGCGTAACCGTCGGTGCCGCCGTCGGTCGTGCCCCGCCAGACCACCTGCTCACTGCTGGCCAGCCGCACGCCCAACCGGTGCTCGACCGATCTCGTCTGCTCATCGTTCAGTCGCTGCTCTTCCCGTTGAATTTGCTGAGATTTGGGGAAGACCAGTTTCAACGCCTTCTCTTCGCTCAGATAGACCCGCTCCTGGGTCCAATCGAAAGGGCCGAAAGGGCC
>DATEFT010000245.1:0-7172 GCA_035280505.1 Blastocatellia bacterium
GCCGCGAAGACGGCCCAGGTCGCGCCGCCATCCTGCGACCACTGGAGGCGATTGTTGCCGAAATCAGCGACATAGATCGTCTGGTTGTTGAGGCTGGCCACGACCGCCCTGGGATTGTTGAATTGCCCGAGGCCGTTGCCGGGCGCGCCGAGCTGTCGCCACGTGCTGCCGTCATAGACCTGGATGCGATGGTTGGCGGCGTCGGCGACATAGAGCCATCCCCGCTCGATGGGACAGGTCGCGGTCCGGATCGTCAGATTGAAAGTTCTACTCACCGACGCGTTGCAGGCATCCTGCACTTTGACGGTCACCGGATAGACTCCCAACCGGGTTCCGGCCGGAGCCTCGACCCTGACATTGCCGATGCTCTGACCGATGCTCAACAATCCGCCGCCCGGGAGCATCGTGGGAGAGACCGAGAACGTCATCGCATTGTTCGGATCCGACGGCAGGGCGTTGGGAAAGATATTGACTGTGGCGCCGGCCGTCACGCTGGCGGGGTTGTAGTTGCCGATCGTCGGCGGTGGGTTCGGATCGACGACGACCTGGAAGATTTTTGAAGAGATCGCGTTTAAAGAATCCTCCACGGTCAGGAGGGCCCGATAGGTGCCCTGCTGGACGTCGCAAGTCGTGGTGGCGGTCGCCATGACCGCCCCGTTTGACTGCGTCACCTCGACGCTTAGCCCCGGCGGTGGAGGAGTGAAATCCGGCAGCGGGATGGGAGTAGCAGAGACCTTCAGAGCTGCGGGCGGATCTTCCAGGTCGGAAACCGTCGCGATCTGGACCGGCGCGGGGGTGGTCCCGCCCTGCGTCGTGTGGAGATCGAGGACGGGCGAGATCTGCGGCCGGGTATTGGGGATGATCGTGAATTTGCGCGAGATGTTGAAGTAAATGTTGTCGACCGCCTCGACCTTGACTCGGGCCCGTTCAGTGTCGGCGCGTGGAACGACCGCGGTGAACGAACCGTCGTTCGGCGTGCTCGCCGCCAACGTGGTCGGGAAATTGAACCCGTCGTCGGTCGAAAGCAGGATGCGAACATTCGCGGTGCCGATCGGCGGCAGGTTCGTGCCGGCCACGTCCCAGGTAATACTCAAGGGCTGTCCTTCGTGCGCCTGCGCGCCGGCGGCCGGCTGCGTGACGGCAAAGGGTCCCATCTGCCCTTGCACGTCAACCGCCGTCTGCCGCTGGGCGAATCCGCCGCCGGAAGGGTGGCCATCACGCACCGTGACCACAAAAAGCAACTGGCGCGTCGTCGTCGGCAAGGTTTCGCCTGTACTCGTCCTGCCGTCCAGCAGGTCGAGGAGCCGGGGGAAGGTCCGCGAGGCAGCCGAAGTCGGCCGCCAGGAGCGGAAGAGCGGATTGTCTCCGCGATCCTCGGTTGCCGATCCCGGCGTCCCGTTGTCGCGATCTTCCCAGCAATAGGTCAGGAAAGAATCTTCGGCGTCCTGAGCCGTGGCTGTCATAGTAAACGGCGTCCTGGCCGGAATCACGAACTGGCCCGTCGGGGGAAGCGGAATACTGACGGCCGGCGGGGTGTTGCCGCCGTTATTGCTGGTCATGGCACAACTGCCCTGGTTGTTGAGAAAGGAGACCATCTCCTCGAGGTTCATACCATGGAAATAGGAATCCACCTGCAGTTGAAGACTGTCGTCTCCGCATCGCCCGGCGTATGACATGATCGTCGAGCCGCTGCCCGGTTCATAGGCGGTGGCATTATTCAACTGGGTGCCGCATTCGCCCAGAGTCCCGTTAAAAGTGTGGTTGGCGCCGAACTGATGACCGAACTCGTGCGCCACCATGAGCTCGAAGTTCCCCCCCGGCAGGGGTTGCAGTTGGCCGGAGACTCCTTTTCCCTTATCGCCATCGTGGCAGACCGCACCGAGGTTTGCTCGCCCCCCGACATTATTCAAATCGAAGACATGGCCGATGTCATAGTTCATCGATCCGACTTGCTGGTCGAGATAGCACTGGTTCTCAGTCAGAAGTTGCACCGTATTGCCGCTCGTGTAGGGGTCGGTCAGGGGGTCCGTGCTGATGAGCGCTGGAACATTGCTAATCAACATGAAGTTGACCGCCAGCTCATCCTGATAGATCGCGGTGACATGATTGATCGTCGGCACGACTCCGTTGTTCATCGCGTCTGCCGCGGTGCCGAACAAGGCCGTGTATTCGGCCGTCGTCGCCACGGCCAGACGAAAGGTCCGCAGAGTCCGGCCGTTGAGGGCGTTTGAGACCGGGCCTGGAGTCTCCGCCGATCGCCGAGTCCGGATTCCATCGGACCTCTGGTCGGCGCGCCCGCCGGGGCCGACCAGACATCCGGCATTGCCGCTCCCTGGTGCATCATTGACAAAGTAGCTGGCGTAAGTGCGCGTGTTATTGCGGAAGAGCGGATTGACATAGCTCGATCCTTGCGGTGAAAGAATCATGGCGTGAAGGCCGCCGCTCGTCCGGTCGAAGCGTGCAGTTGCGGCCGGATCGTCGATGCCCCAGGCCCGATAGGTCTTGATCCCGGGGAACTGGGCCGCCAGCTTTGGTTCCATGATCGGAGACTCGACGAAGCGAAACCTGGCCAGCTTGCCGTCGGGCCGGGGCAGTGAAATCTCGTTTTTTGCATCTTTGGCCGCTTCGGTGAACTCCAGGGGCGCGCCGGCAAGAACTTGGTCCAACTCCACTTCGTCCAGGTTGAATGCCCGGTACTGTTTCGGCGTAACCCAGGTCTGCTGGTTTGCCTGCAGCTCGCCGAGAGCGCCGGTGGGAAGGTCGCGCCATAACCGGTCCTGGGCGGAGACGGCGGCCAGTCGGCCGCCATACTGGCTGAGGACGCCTATCGATGAGGTAATCAGAACGATGAGGGCTGAATAGACGAAAGCAGGAATTCGTGGCTGAGGAATCATACGGATAATCTCCCTTTATCGCCTGCCGTGAACGGAGGCGCTGTTTAGGATACATGGCCGCATCGACGTCATTTATCGTGGCTGCACAAACGTCATTTACTTTGGCGGGTCGCCGCAATAAACTCTCGCTGGCAAAGAGAGAAGACGCACCGCGCAGTTACTCTCTCTCACTCTTGGCAACCATGGCCGAAAAATTAATCAACGTCGAACTCGAGGCGCGATTCAACGCCATTCTTGATGAGTATGGTCTGTTTCTGCGCCGGGCCCTCGTCCGGATCTGCCCGAAAGATCTCGGGATCCATTTCAACGATCTCGAGCAGGAGGCGCGAATGCGGATCTGGCGCGCGCTGCAGCATGAGAAGGAACTCCATGATCCGGCGTCTTACTTATATAGAGTCGCCATGTCGGTGACCCTCGACGCCATCCGACGAATCAAAGCCAAACGGGAAGTACAGTTGCGCCTGGCCGAAGATGAGGACGAGGATGAAGGCGCCACGCTCGTGCTCCCGAGCGATCCTCACCGCTCGCCCGAGTTGGAGACCGCACGCCGACAATTGGTGGACAAAGTCCGGACGCTGCTCGCCGGATTGCCCGATAATCGCCGCCGCGCCGTCGGCCTGCATCTGGAAGGCCTGAACAGCCGGGAGATCGCGGACTTACTGGGATGGAGCGAGGCGAAGGCGCGCAATCTACTCTATCGCGGCCTGCATGATTTACGCGTGCTGCTTCGCGCGGAGGGGGTCGAATATGAAATTGACGACTGAAGAACTGGGCCGGCTCTACCGGCAGCAGACCGCTCGATCCGCCGATGGCCGCACTGACTGTCTCCCGGAAGAGATCCTGCTGCGCGTCGCCGAAGGGCACGCCGGCCAATCGGAACGCGAGATGGCCGCCGACCATCTGATGAGTTGTTCGGGTTGTGCCCTGGAATACCGTCTCCTGCTCGAATTGAAGCCATGGGCCGAGCGGGCGGCGGTTTCAGTTCCGGTGACCACCGGGGCTCCACCACCCGAGAGGCGGCGGCTCGACCAGGCGGGGCGGCTGCAATCTCTGACCAGGATCTTTCCCCCACGCGTCGCGGTCTCGGCCATGGCCGCCGTGTTGATCGTGACCATCCTGGTTCTGGTCTTCTGGAGCATCTCTTTAAAGCGGGGCCATGGCCGGATCTCGGCGCAATTAAACGAACGATTGGCGGAGCGCGATCAGCTCTCGCGGTCGCTGGACGAAGCGCGCCGACGGATTGAAGAGAATGCCCGTCAGGCCGAACGACAGCAGGCAGAGATCGCCGAACTGCACCGCGCCGTGGAGGACATTTCGCAGCCGCAGATCAATGTCCCGATCATCGATCTGGAATTACAGGCGCCCCGTGGCGGCGAGGACCAAACCACGACGATCCTGATGCCCGCGAATGCGAGTCTCTTCACCGTAATCCTGCACGTCGCCGACGGGAGGCCGTTCGCCGATTATCTGCTGGAGGTGATGGACGGGCGCGGCCGGTCGATTCGCCGCGTCCAGGGACTGCGCCGGAGCGAGGCTGAGACCTTCACCGTTGCGTTGCCGCGCCGGCTGTTCCCCGCGGACCGATACCGCTTCCGGCTCTACGGCCTCCACGGAAGAAAGAGCGAGCCGCTCGGCGACTACTCGATCCGGGTTCGCGACCAACAGTAGAGGGAGTAGATCATGCGATTGATGCTCTATCTGATCGTCCTGCCGATATTCCTGGCGCCGCCGATGAGCCTCGGGGCAAAGACGATGGAAATCCCGCAAGAAGCGGCCCGGAAAGAAGGCTCAGATCCCGCGAGGAGCGCATACGAAGAGGGAGAACGATTGAGCCGCCAGGAGACGGCGGAATCACGGCGACAGGCGATCGCCAAATATGAAGAGGCGCGGCAACTGTGGCGCGCGGCGGGCGATCGCCGCGGCGAGTCGCGGGCCCTCAACCAGATTGGCGATCTCTATAGCGAGTTGAACGACTATCGGCGGGCGCTCGATCATTTCGATCAGGCGCTCGCGATCCGCCGTGCGGACGGAGACCGCAGGGGCGAGGCGGAAACCCTCACCGACGCCGCCCCGAACTTCAGCCTGTTGGGCGATCGGCAGAAAGCTCTCGAATACTACCAGCGCGCCGTGGCGCTCTGGAAAGAGGTGGACGACGTTAAAGGGCTGGCGGTCGCGCTCTCGGGTATGGGAACGGTCTATTCCGCGCTGGGCGAGCCGAAACAGGCGCTCGACTATTTCAAACAGTCGCTCCCGCTGCGGCGCGCCGGAAACGATCGCCGTGGCGAGGCCACCACTCTCAACAACATCGGCGCGATCCACTTTGCGCTCGGCGAACCGCAGAGAGCGCTGGAGCATTACGATCAGGCCCTTCCATTGCAGCGCGAGGCCGGAAATCGCAGCGGAGAGGCTTCGACGCTGAACAACATCGGCGCGATCCTGAGAATCATGGGCGAATCGCAAAAGGCCCTCGAACGGTATCAGCAGGCGCTCTCATTATGGCGAGCGCTCGATGATCGGCGGGGGATTGCGACCACTCTCAACAATATCGGTGCGCTCTACTACCGGATGGGCGACCCGGCACAGGCGTTCAATTATTACGATCAGGCGCTTCCGCTGCGGCGCGAGGCCGGCGACCGCTCGGGCGAGGCGATCACTCTCACCAGTATGGGCGCGGCTCGTTTGGCGCTCGGAGATCCTCCGCGGGCGATAGAGCATCTGCAACAGGCGCTTGCGCTCGTGCAGGGAGGACAAAGCCGCCCGGAGGAGGCTCAAGCGCTCACCTTTCTCGCCTTCGCCTCTTCCGCCCGGGGAGACAGACAGCAGGCGCGGGGTTATTTCGGGCAGGCGCTCGAACTCTGGCGGGCCATCGAGGAACGTTTCGGAGAGGCCAGTACGCTGGTCGGAATGGGCCGGCTCTATCGCGAGCAAGGCGAGCGGCAGCAAGCGCTCGCCCTGCTGAAGCAGGCGTTCGAGATGACGCACGCCGTGGGCGAGGTCACCATCCAGGCCTCGGCGCTGGCCGAGATCGCGATCATCGAGCGTGATCTCGGCGATCTGGCGCAGGCGCGAAGCCGGATCGAAGCGGCGATCGACCTCGTCGAATCCCAGCGCGCCGGAGCCCGGAGCGAGGATCTGCGCGCCGCTCTGCTCGCCTCGAAATACAGTAATTACGAATTCTATACCGACCTCCTCATGCGAATGCACGAACGCCAGCCGACGGCGGGCTTCGACCTGGAGGCGTTTGAAGTCAGCGAACGCACACGAGCGCGAAACTTGCTGGAGATCCTGACCGCAACGCGCGGCGAGATCCGCCTGGGAGTGGCCTCCTCGCTGCTCGACCGCCAACGATTGCTCCAGCAGCAAATCAACGCCAAAGAACGATCGCGGATGCAGATGGCCATCCGGCGACAGACGGAAAAGGCGGCTGCCCTGGAGAAAGAGGTGTCTTCGTTGCTGACCGAGTACCGGGAATTGCAGGACCAGATCCGCGTTCGCAGCCCGCGCTATGCGGCCTTGACCGCCCCCGCTCCGCTCAAGCTCAAAGAGGTTCAGCAGCGGATGCTCGATCGCGACACGCTGCTGCTGGAGTATGCCCTCGGCGAGGATCGCAGCTTCGTTTGGGCCGTGACGGCGACTTCGCTCCGGGTCTTTACCCTGCCCGGACGAGCCGTGATCGAGGCGGCTGCCCAACTAGCCTATCAGCGATTGATCAAAAGCAATCAACGGGAATACGCCGTCTCGGCGAGGCAGGCGGCGTCGGAGTTGAGCCGGATGGTGCTCGGGCCGGTAGCCGCGGAACTGGGGCGGAAACGCCTGGTCATCGTCGGCGACGGCGCATTGCAGTACCTGCCGTTTGGAGCGCTTCCGGCTCCGGTTCTCGGCGGCGCGATCGATCGGCAAAAACCGCTGATCGTCGACCATGAGGTCATCAGCCTGCCGTCGGCATCCATCCTGATGGAGACGCGGCGCGAACCGCCCCCGCCGACGCTCCAAACCGTGGCCGTCATCTCCGATCCGGTCTTTGACCCGAACGATCCGCGAGTCAAACCGGCGAAGATGGTCGGAGCGACGGCGGTCAGAGATTCATTCCGCCCGGAATCGGCGCTCGCCAGGTCGGCCAGAGAGACGGATGTCGGCAGTTTCGAGCGGCTGATCCACACCCGCGAAGAGGCCGAAGCCATCGTGGCGCTGGCCCCGCCCAAACAGTCGTTAAAGGCTCTCGACTTTGCCGCCAGCCGCGCCACGGTCGAGAGCGCCGGATTGGATCAGTACCGCATT
>DATEFT010000246.1:0-10131 GCA_035280505.1 Blastocatellia bacterium
AATTTTAATGCTCGGATTTTAATTTGCCAACTCCTCATTTAATTAACGTTGGTGATGGAGATGATGGTAGCTTTATGGTAATTGAGGAGCGCTTACAGGAGGTCGCTAATAATGGGAGAGAGAGCTGGATGTTCTTGATAAAACCGAAAGGCGGCACAGGCGCTATTCTGCTGTTCTGCTGTACATTAATCTTCTTTACACTCACTGTCACAAGCCCACCTTCTTTAATGGACGATGTCGATTCGGTGACCGCGCAGATCGCCCGGAACATGATCGAGTCGGGTGATTGGGTCACGGCGCGGCTCAACGGGGTCGCCTACCTCGAAAAACCGGCGCTCCGGTTTTGGATGGTGGCGGTGTCATATTTGATCTTCGGCGTTCATGATTGGGCGGCGCGAATTCCCATGGCCCTGTCGGCGGTGGTGCTCTGCTGGCTGGTGCGCCGCATCGGAGATTGGGCTTTCATCACGCATCGAACCTGGAATTCAGAGGCGGGAACTCTGGCGGGGGTCGTCCTGGCGACCTGCCTGGGGCTGTTTCTCTTCACGCGGGTCCTGATTCCGGACGTGGTGCTGACGCTGACGACCACCATGGCCATGTGGTCGTTTTTGCGGGCGCTCGATGAAGAGGAGGCGAGGCCGGGTCTCTGGTCCTCGCTGCTGGCGGTCAGCCTGGGGTTGGGGTTTCTGTTGAAAGGCCTGGTTGCCTTCGTCTTTCCGGTCGGCGCCGGAATCGTCTACCTGCTGCTCTCGGGGCGATTTCTGGCGCGGCTCACCTGGCGGCGGCTCCATCCCTGGAGAGGGCTGCTGATCATCCTGTTGATCTGTCTGCCGTGGGTGGCGCTCGCCACCTGGCGCAATCCGCCGCTGTTCGACCTGACCATGAAGAGCCAGGCGGGCAGCTATCACGGCTTCTTCTGGTTCTTCTTTCTCAACGAGCATCTCTTTCGATACCTGAACCTGCGCTATCCGCGGGACTACAACACGGTGCCTCGCGTGGCGTTCTGGCTCTATCACCTGATCTGGCTCTTTCCCTGGAGCGTCTGGCTGCCGTTCGTCGCCCGGCTCAATTTCAGGCCGGTCGATCGCGCCGGAACTCTGCGCCTGTTCTGTCTCTGTTGGATCGGGTTCACCCTGGTCTTCTTCACCTTCTCGACGACCCAGGAATACTACTCGATGCCGTGCTATCCGGCCCTGGCGTTGCTGCTCGGATCGGTCCTCTATGAACGAGGGTACCGTTTCAATTGGGCGGGACGAACGGTGGGAGCGGTGGCGCTGGCCGGGGCCATCGCCTGTGGAGCCGTGCTCCATCTGACCCGCGACGTGGTCGCGACCGGCGACATCGCCGATGCCCTGAACTATCACGCCTCCACGCTCTCGCTGGGCAAGGCCGGAGATCTGACGCTGGAGTCGCTGGCCTGGATGCGGCCGGCGCTCTTCCTCGCCATCGCCGCCTTTCTGGTGGGCGCTTTCGGCGCGTTCTGGAGAGCGGGACGTCACGTCGTGACGGGGCTGGCCCTCATGATGCTGCTCTTCTTCGGAGCGGCGTGGCTGGCCATGCTCAGACTCGATCCCTACCTGAGTTCGCGGGCGCTGGCCGAGACGCTGCGGGGGGCGCCTCCCGGCCAATTGATCGTGGATGATCAGTACTACGCCTTCTCCTCGGTCTTCTTCTATGCCCACCGGCGGGCCCTGCTGCTCAATGGCCGGGTCATGAACCTGGAATATGGATCCTACGCTCCCGGAGCGCCACGGGTCTTTATCCAGGATCGCGACCTGCCGCCGCTCTGGAACGGAGCGGATCGGCAGTACCTGGTGGCGGCGGGTTCGGCGCTCCCGCGTTTAAAAGCCATGCTCGGGGATTCACGTTTGTATATCGTTCGTTCGGCAGGCGGTAAATACCTGCTGACCAATCAGACCCTCACGGGCTGTCCGACGCTCGCGGAACTCGAGACCGGCAAGCACGGACCGCCTTAAATTGGAGAGAACACACTTGGACATTTTGTTGACCATCAGTTACTACTTGCCCCTCGGATTTCTGGTGATCGCCGCTGCCGGCGGGATCGCTTACTATCTGCTGGCTATCTTTTGCGCCGTTCGGCTTCGCCGGAGACGGTGGATCCGGCGTGACATTCCGCCTCCGGCCTTGCCGCCCATGAGCCTGCTCAAACCGCTCTGCGGCAGCGAACCGGATCTGGAGTCGTGTCTGGAGAGCTTCTTTATTCAGGACTATCCCGATTATGAGATCATCTTCGCGGTCAACGACGATCGAGATCCGGCCGTGACGGTCGTCGAGCGATTGCGACGCGCTTATCCCGGAATTCATACCACCCTGATCTATACCGGCGAATCGACCTACGCCAATCCCAAGGTCTACCTGTTGGAGAAGATGGCCGAGGCGGCGCGGCATCCGATTCTGGTGATTACCGACAGCGACGCCTCGGTGGCGTCGGACTATCTGCGGGCGATGGCCCGCGAGTTCGAACTGCCGCAGGTCGGCGCCGTGACCAATCTCTACCGTGGCCTGGGCAGCCGCGATCTGTGGTCGAAGCTGGAGGCCTTGGGCATGACCACGGAGTTTATGGCGGGCGTGGTGGTGGCCGAATGGATCGAGGGGATGAAGTTCACCCTCGGCCCCTCGATGGCCATTCGCACCGAATGTTTGCGGGCCATCGGCGGTTTCTCGAAGATGAAGGACTATCTCGCCGACGATTTCGTCCTGGGAAATTGGGCCGATGCCGCCGGGTGGCGAGTCGTGCTTTCGACTCACCCCATCAATCACCACGTCTGGACCGGAGGATTTATTCCCACCTTCAGGCACCGGTTGCGTTGGAATCGCAGCACGCGCTTCTCCCGCCCGGCCGGTTACATCGGCCAGGGCTTCACCTATGGCCTGGTCTGGGCCGGACTGCTCTGTCTCTTCTCTCTGGAGCTGTGGTCTCTGGAACTGGCCTTCCTCTCGCTCACGCTGCGGTGCTGGCTGGCCAGACAGTTGGGCGTCTGCGTGTCGGATGAGCAGACCGTCTGGCGGCGTCTGTGGCTGGTGCCGCTGCAGGATGCGATCAGCTTCGTGAGCTGGCTCGGCGGTTTTTCGGGAAGGGAGATCGCCTGGCGCAACGCCCGCTACTGGCTGCTGCCGGGCGGGCGTCTGGTTCCGCTGGCCGACCGATAAAGACGAAGTCTGGAGACCGTTTAACCGCGGAACACGCGAAAGACGCTAAATCATCAAACTTCCGCGTCTTTCGCGTGTTCCGCGGTTAAGCTTTTCTGGACTTCTCCAGACTCTTCTTGACTAAACTCCCGGTGTCTCCCTCATCGAGCGCCCACTCGTGGGCCTCGCGCCATTCCGAGGGGAAGCGGTCTTTGATCGAGAAGGCGGGCGGAACGTAGTGCGGATCTCCATGCGGAGGCCGCGGCTCGCCGATCGAGTTCCTGATCGTCTCGACCTCGCTGAAGGCGCGCGCCGCGTCCTCATCCTTGCCCAGAGCGAGGGAGACTCTGCCGATTCCTTCCAGCGCATTGGCGATTCCGCGGCGGTCCCAGATCTCCTGACGCAGGGCGAGACTCTTCTGAAAGATCGCGCGGGCGGCCTGATGTCCTTCGAGCGCCTCCTCGATCAGCCCCAGGTCGAAGTAGCAATCGGCGATCCCCCATTTATTGCCGAGCTCCGATCTGAGGGCCAGGCTCTTTTCGAGGTGCTGGCGAGCCTCGGCATAATCTCTCTGTTCGCGATCGATCACGCCCAGGCAGTAGAGCGCGGCGGCGATTCCGGGCAGGTCTTTCACCTCCTCGCTCTTGGAGAGGTACATCAGATAACAGGCCTTCGCCGCCTCATAGTCTTTCTCGGTCTCGGAGACGATGCCCAGGCCGTGGAAGGCCCACCCGATCAACCAGGCCGAGTTCGCTTCCTGGGCGATCTTCAGGCTCTCCATGAAGAGCCATCTCGCCTCTCGATGGCGGCCCTGGGCCTCGGCGATCACTCCCAGGGAGTGCAGGGAGAAGGCCAGGCTCTCCTGATCATCGAGCTGCCGGCTCATCATCGCGCTCTCCGAGAGCGCCTGCTTGGCGAATTCGAAATGGTCCAGCCGGTATGAGAGGAAGCCGAGCCAGGCCAGGCCGTGCGCTTTCGGCGCCGAATCTCCGGGCGGTTGCCGCTCCAGCGCGTGCTGCAATTTCTCTTTTCCTTCCGGCCAAGATCCATGGTTCCAGAAGCGCGCCAGATTGACGGCCAGCGCCAGCTCCTGCGAGGCGGCGGACTCGCGGTCTCGGTAATGGTCGAGCGCCGCCCGGAGGTTGTCGTGTTCGAGGTTCAGTCGATCGAGCCAGCTCCGTTGTTCGGCTCCCATCAATTGGGACCGGGCCTGTTCGGCCAGACTGAAGAAGTAGTCGGCGTGCCGCTCGGCGATCGACTCTTTGGCCGCGCCCAGCCGTCCGAGCCCGAAATCGCGGACCGCCGGGGACATTCTCCACCTCTGCTCTCCACTCGGAGATTCGACGATCAGCAGCGACCGGTTCACGAGCTCCGTGAGGGATTCCCGCGCGTCCAGGGCCGGCGGCTGGTTGCCGACCTGCTCGGCGGCCTCCCGGGTCCATCCGCACCGGAAGACCGATAGTCGAATCAGAAATTGTTGCAGTTCAGGTTTCAGGGCCTGGTATCTCGGTTCGATCGCGTCGATCGCGTCGCCATGGCTGGTGGTCATGACTCTTTAGTATCCCTTTCCCGTGCGTTGGCAATCCGCACGAATCCGAAGCCGATCTATCGGCCGGCCCTTCTGGCCAGGCTCGCCACCACTGCCGCCAGTTCCGGCGGCTCGACTGGTTTGGCGATGTGCATCTGATATCCGGCGGCCAGCGCCTTCAATCGGTCTTCCGAGCGTGCGTAAGCGGTCAAAGCGGCGGCCGGTATATTCCCGCCTCTCTCTTCGGGGAGCGATCTGATGCGGCGGATCAAGACGTAACCGTCTTCATCCGGCATTCCGATGTCGGAGATGATGACGTCCGGTCTCCACCTCTCCAGCAACTCGAGCGTCTCCCGGGTCGAGCCGGCCCCCCTGACTTCGACGCCGTATTGCCGCAGCACGACTGTCAGCAGGTCGCGGGCATCGGCCTCGTCGTCGACTACCAGCACCCGCAGCCCGGTCAATTCCAGGACGAACTGTTCCGCCGCGCTCTCGAGCGCCGACTGACGAGGGGGCGAAGTCAACTCCGCGCCCGCCCGCGCTCCCGCCTCACGAATGATGGCCAGCGGCAAGTTGACGGTGAAGGTCGCTCCCAGGTTCTCGCCGGAACTGGCGGCTTGAACCGTCCCCCCGTGAAGTTCGACCAGATGACGGACGATGGCCAGTCCCAGCCCGAGGCCGCCGTGGGGCCGCGCGGTGGAACTGTCGGCCTGGCGGAAGCGGTCGAAGACATAGGGCAGAAATTGGCTCTCGATCCCTTGCCCGGTATCGCTCACGGTGATCCGGACGTGGGAGTTGACTCGTTCCAGCGCCACCTGGACCCGCCCGCCTTTGGGCGTGAACTTGACGGCGTTGGAGAGCAGGTTCCAGACGACCTGTTGCAGCCGGCTGGTATCGCCGAGCACCAGGCTCGACTTGGTGTCGAGCACGGTCTGAATGTCGACGCCCTTGGCCTCGGCGGTCGGGCGCAGGCTATCGACCGCGGCCTCGATGGTCGGCGCAATCTCGACCGGGGCCACATCCAACCGGAGCTTGCCGGTGATGATGCGGGAGACCTCGAGGATGTCTTCGACGATCTGTTGTTGGGCCTTCGCATTCCGCTCGATCGTCTCGAGGGCGCGCTCGACGTTCTCGGCCTCCAGCTTGCCCATCCGCAGCATGCGCGACCAGCCGAGCATGGCATTGAGCGGGGTCCGG
The DNA here is from genome assembly GCA_035280505.1 of Blastocatellia bacterium. Taxonomy (GTDB): domain Bacteria; phylum Acidobacteriota; class Blastocatellia; order RBC074; family RBC074; genus JAKEHZ01. Next base: position 5,876 of record DATEFT010000246.1, read on the forward strand.
AGTTCATGTGAGACGGTGGCCAGGAATTCGTCCTTCAGGCGATTGGCCTTTTCGGCCTCCTGGCGGGCCTTGCGCGCCGCTTCGTACAAGCGGGCGTTGTCGATGGCGATGGCCGCCTGCCCGGCCAGACCGGTGATGATGCGTTCGTGGCGTTCGGTGAAGACTCCCGGCTCCCGATGGCCGAAGAGCAACGCGCCCAGCACCTCGCCGGAGCGAGCGATGACCGGCACCGCCAGGTAGCTGGCCACCGGCAGATGGCCCGGCGGCAGACCCTGATAGGGCGAGTTCTTGCCGAATCGGGCGTCTCGGGTCACGTCGTCGATCCGCAGCACTCCTTGTCCGTGGAAGGTGGGGCTGAAAAGTTCGGTCACGCGCGGCATCGGAAAATCCGCGAATCGTTCGCGCGGCACGCCGGAGAGCGTGTAGAGCTCATATCCTCCGCCTTCGTTCAGCACGTTGTAGAAGAAAGACCCATGTTGCGCGGAGATGATCTCGGTGCCGGCGTCGGTCAACGCCTGGACCAGTTTCTGCAGGTCGAGTTCGGCCGAGAGCAGCCGTCCCAGGCGATTGACGGTCTCGAGGATCTCGCGCTCCTCTTCGAGCTGCTCCGCGCTCACCCGCAGCGCCTCCTCGGCCTGTTTCTTCTCGGTGATGTCGTTGATCAGGGCGACGAATCCCCGGACCTGGCCCGTCTCGTCGAACTCGGGAACGTACTGGGCGAGAATCTGGCGCATTCCCGCATTCCGGTACGGCATCTGGGTCTCGAAGGCTACCCGCTCTCCCGACAGCGCCGCGGCGAGGTGGGGCCGGATCATCTCATAGGCGGGTTCTCCGATCACCTCTCGAACCGGCTTGCCGTAGAGCTCTTCCGGCGATTGTCCGAACCAGTCCTGGTACGCATGGTTGTTGTACCGATAGCACTCCTGCACATCGACGTAAGCGATCAGGGCCGGAAGAGCATCCGCAATGAAATGGAGGCGGGCCGCATCTGTCCACTTCGCCATGTTTGGTTCTTTCATCATACTTATCTACCGACTGCTTTGATAATCACAGCGGAACTTTAGGCGATCAAAACCACCGAGGTCAACAAACCGACCAGACGAATCTCCTGAAAGAGCACCCCAAATTATCTTTTTTATGGAATTTTTCTAACCGCTCCGGTCGCCGGGGGGGAGCTAAACCGCGAAACACGCGGAATGCGCGAAAAGTCATCGATTTCGCGGATCCCGCGTGTTTCGCGGTTGGTCAACCAATCAGGTTAACAAAGTCCTAAGGTTAGGAGAGCTTCGCTTTCAACATCGTGTAGGAGTGTGGTGGAAAGCGGTATCGCAACCGGCGCCCGTCGGCATTGGCCGTCCGCGTCACCGTCTGCACCTTGGTGGATCCGAAATCGTTCTCCGCCTTGATGTCGGGACCGTTGACCTCGGCGACCTGAACCAGGCCCGCGAACTGTTTGTCCTGAACCTCGAACTCGGCCTCGATCGATTGCTCGCGGTGACGGTTGACGATATTGAGGACGAGCGTTCCGTTCTCGAAGCTGGCGGAGGTGTCGAGATAGGGGACCTCGCCGAGACGCTTGCTCTCGTATTGCGGGCTCTCCACGAACAACTCCAACGCCTTGCCCCGGGTGTTGTTCGCGAACAGTTGGAGCGGGTAGTAGATCGTCTGCAGAAAGAGTCCGTTCTCGCTGGTGAAGATCGGCGCGATGACGTTGACCAGTTGCGCCATGTTGGCCATCTTGATGATGTGGGCGTGGTTGACGAACGAATTGAGGAAGGTCGCGACGACCAGCGCGTCTTCCAGGTTGTAACGCTCTTCCAGGATGCGGCGCCCGCGCTGCTGCGCCCCGCGCGCGCGATACCAGACGTTGTATTCATCCCAGGCGATATAGATCTTCCGGCTCCGCGGCTCGCCCGAGAGCGCGGCGTTGATCACGCCCTCCGTCGTCTGGATCCGGTTGTCCAGATCGACCGAACTGGAGAGGAACTCGTAGTAGTCGTTGTCGCGATTGCCGACGTAGAGATGGATCGAGAGGTAGTCGATGTTGCGCTTCAAATGATCGAGGATCGTCCGGTTCCAGCCGATCCAATCGATGCCCTGGGCGAAGTGCGAGGATCCGGCGGCGATCAGTTTGATGTTCGGATCCGTCAATTTCATGAGCTTGGCCGCCTCCAGGGCGTACTTCCCATAATCGACGGCATCGCGATGGCCCATCTGCCAGGGGCCGTCCATCTCGTTGCCCAGCCCCCAGTAGGTCACTTTCCAGGGCTCCGCCCGGCCGTTCTGTTTGCGCAACCGGGTCATGGCCGTATCCTGCGAGGAGTTGACGTATTCGACCCACTGCTGCGCCTCGACCAGGGTTCCGGTGCCGAGGTTGACGCAGATGTACGGTTCGGTCCCCAGCATCTGGCTGTACTCCAGGAATTCGTGGGTTCCGAAACGGTTGGTTTCGACCGTGCCCCAGGCCATCTCCAGCCGCCGCGGACGCTGGTCGCGTGGGCCGATGCCGTCCCGCCAGTTGTAGTTGGAGACGAAGTTTCCGCCCGGCCAGCGAAGAATCGGCACGTTCAGTTTCTTGACCGACTCCAGCACGTCGCGCCGGTATCCGCTGGGATCGGAGAGCGGCGAGCCCTCCTCGAAGACGCCGCCGTCGATGCAGCGGCCCAGGTGCTCGATGAAATTGCCGTAAATCTTGGGATCGATCTCGCCGATGGTTCGCTCCGTATCGATCTTCACCCTGGCCTTCATCGGGACCTCCTGGGCGCGGGCCGCAAACGGCACGGCCATCAGGGCGGTCGTAAAGGAGCGCCGGGAGAGCTTGGCCGTTTGAAGCAAACTCTGATCCGGCTTGGGTCTGTTCCTCGAATCCATATCCTGTTTTCCTCCGGGTTTATTTAATAGTCTAGAGAAGTCTAGAGAAGTCTAGAGAAGTCAAAAGACATGTGTTTTCAACCTCTGTCCAACTCTCGCAGACCTTTCGGGACCTCCTCCGACTTTCCTGGACTTTTCCAGACTTCTTCACTCATGGTTTTTTTTCGCGTTCCAGCGCCCGCGCTTTGAGGCGTTCTACTTCGGCGAATTCGCGGGCGGCCTCCTGCTTGCGGCCCAGCTTTTGGTAGCTGCGCGCCAGCAGGTAGCGGGTCTGTGAGTTGTCCGGCTGCTGGGCGACGACGGGCTCCAGGACGCGCACGGCTTCGGCCGCTTGCCCCTGTTTGAGCAGAATGCCGCCGAGCAGGGCGCCGGCCTCGGCCGATCGAGGCTCCTGTTTCAAGGCGGCTTCGATCTGTCGCCGGGCCTCGCTCAGGGCGCCCTCTTTCTCCAGCAGGGAAGCGAGATAGTAGAGGGTCAGGAAATCGCCCGGCGTGCGGCGCAACTCACGTTCGAAAGCTCCCTTGGCCTGTTCCGAGTTTCCGAGTTTGAAATAGGCGAGCCCCAGCAGAAATTGGACTCGGGGCAGATCGGGCGCGGCTTTGGCCGCGGCCTCCAGGTTGCCCGCGGCTTTCTCGAACTCCAGTCCCTCCAGTTGCTCCTGGCCCTGCAGCAGACGGGCCAGCGGCGCCCCCTCGGGGCGTGCGGCGAGCCGTTGAATCAGGCCGGCGAGTTCGGGCCGGTGCTGTCGTAGATAGGCGGTGCCGAGGCTGTACAGGACCGTCACCTCGTCCGTCGAGGCCGAGAGCGTCGGTTCCAGGTAGGTGATCGCCTCTTCGTCCCGTTCCAGTTCGACCAGCGAGAGGCCGATCAGCCGGCGCGTCTGAAGATGGTCGGGCGCGATCGCCAAAAAACGCTCCAGGACCTCGACCGCCTTGGCGAACTGCCCCGCGCGGTAATGAGCGATGCCGAGATTGAGCAGAATTGGAGTCAGCGCCGGATTGAGGCGCAAGGCCGAGTCGTAGGCCGCGATGGCCTCCTCGTACTTTTCGAGCCGGGAGAGCACGGCGCCCAGATTGGCCTGGGCTTCGGCATAGTTGGGGGCGATGGCGAGCAGCGCCCGATACTCTTCCGCCGCCTCTTTCCAGGAGCCCTGGCGCTGCAGTTCCACCGCACGATTGAATCGGGCGGTGATCTCGTCCTGCGGCCGGAGGCCGGGCGTGACGAACAGGAGAATTGTGAGCAGCAGTGCCGTGGGCATCTCGATCTGTTACCGTCCGGGCTAAAACTCTGCAGCGGCCGTCCGCCATGGACCGTGAGCCATCGATTTATTCAACCTCAGATCGAGATTGAAGATCAAGTCCCCACGGTTCAGGGCGGACGGCCGA
>DATEFT010000247.1:0-14088 GCA_035280505.1 Blastocatellia bacterium
CCAGCACGGGGCGCCCCGTTCGATGCACGCCGGCGATCTCGGCCACGAGCGCCCGATCTCGGGCCTCCCGATGCGTGAAGACCACGTCCGGCAGATCTCTCCGCACGCACGGCCGATGGGGCGGAATCGGGACGACGCTCAAACCATAGAAGCCCTCCACCTCCTCGGCGGCGGACTGTGCGGTCGCCGTCATGCCGGCCAGTTTAGGGTAGTGTCCCAGGAAATGCTGGAGCGTGATGGAACCTAAAATGTGCCCGCCGGGTTGTATCGCGACCCCTTCCTTGGCCTCGACGGCAGCCTGCAGACCGTCGGGCCAGCGCCGGTTGGCCACCACCCGCCCCGTAAACTCATCCACCAGCTCGATGCTTCCGCCGCGCACCAGATAGTCCACATCCCGCCGCAGCAACACTTGCGCATGAAGAGCCCGATTGATCTCGGTCAAGAGCAGAAAGTTCTGCTCCAGGTAGAGGCTTCCGCATTTCAAGGCCTCTTCCACCCGATCGACCCCCTGCTCGGTCAGCGAGACGTTTCGCCTGTGCTCATCGGTCTCCCAATCCTCCGACTCCTTAAGCCCTTTCACAATTTCGGCAATGCGGTAGGGGCTGGTCTCGGAACTCGGCAGATTTCCGGCAATCACCAGCGGCACCCGGGCCTCATCGACGAGGATCGAGTCGGCTTCATCGACAATCGCATAATTGAACGGACGATGGACCAATTCGCCGGGGTCACGGGCGAGATGCATCCGGAGGAGATCGAATCCGGCCTCTTTGGCCGTGGCATAGGTGATCTCCGCTTGATAGGCCGCCTGTCGCGAACCGATGCTCATGCCTTCCTGAATAACTCCGACGCTCAATCCCAGAAACCGATAGATCGGCCCCATCCAGGCGGCGTCCCTCCGCGCCAGATAGTCGTTGAACGTCAGGACATGAACGCCGCGGCCCGAAAGGGCGTTCAGACACGCCGGCAGAACGGCCGCCAGGGTCTTGCCCTCGCCGGTCTGCATCTCCACCAGCTTTCCTCGATGCAGGGCGATACCCGCCAGCATCTGCGCATCGAACAACCGCAGGCCCAAAACGCGATCGACGACCTCTCTCACCAGGGCACAGACTTCGATCAGCAACTCATCCGGAGCCTCGCCCTTTTGCGCTCTCTCGCGCAGCGCGCCGCCGAGCTCCTGCAACCGGCGATCGGGCTGCCCGGCCAGCTCGTCCTGCAACCGGTCGATCCGGCTCAGGACCTGGTGATACGGATCTAGATCATGCTCGATCCACGTCACACCACGCCATTTCTGCAATCGTTGTGTCCATCCGTTGACTGTCATGGCAAAGGCTCGCGTCTTTCGTAGTTGAATCGATTCTTACAGGCTCCGTTCCATCCACCAATCTTTCTGCGCCTCGTCGCCCAGATAAAAGATGTGGCTGCCGACTACCTCAAATCCCCATTTACGGTAGAACGCCATGGCGCGGTGATTCATCTCCCAGACGCCGAGATAGACGGTTCGATGCCCTTCCTCCCGGGCTCGATCGAAACAGGCTTGCATCAAAGCGCCGCCGACGCCGTGACCCAGCCACTTCTGTTCCACGTACAGCCTCACGATCTCGATCGGATTCGGCCCCGTCACACATTTGGGCGCGGCCCCTTTATACATTTTGGCGTATCCACCGGGTTCGCCGCCGACTTCGACGATCAAAAGTCTCGAGCACGAATCGGCGAGATCCTCATTCGTGCGCGAGGCGGTGAATGTCGCCGACATATAGATCTGGATATTCTCGGGCTTGTTTGCCAGCGCGAAGGCGTCGTAGAAGGTACGTGCGGCCAGTTGGGTCAGCATCTCGGCATCGTCCGGCCCGGCCAGTCGAGTAGTAATCTCCATCTCCGCTCCTTAACCGAACAGACGGCCCCGCGGGGCCGTCCTCGAAATTTCTCAGAATGTTGCTCGTTTCAAAGTGGAGAGAAGAATACGGGATAAATAAAAAAAACGAAACCGGCGGAAATGCCGCGAGGCACTTTCGCCGGTTTGGGCTCTCTTTCAACCGCGAAACACGCGAAATACGCGGAATTATCCGGCTTTCGCGTATTTCGCGGTTGATCCTGAAAATTTAATTGAGATAGATTATTTACCCATTCCGCTGAAAGTATCCATCAGGGCGATCCCGGCCGGCCCCAGGATGATGATGAAGAGCGTCGGAAAGAGAAAACAGGTGAGCGGAAAGAGCAGCTTGACCGCGGCCTTCTGGGCCGCCTGCTCGGCCCGCTGACGCCGTTTCGTGCGCAGCGAATCGGAATAGATGCGGACCGCCCGGCCGATCGAGGTGCCGAAACGATCGGCCTGGATCAGCATCGCCACCAATCCTCGCAGATCCTCGACGCCCGTCCGTTCCGAAAGATTGCGCAGCGCCTCGGTGCGGTCGCGACCGACCCGGATCTCCAGATTAACGAGCTCGAACTCCTCGCCGATCTCCGGATGCACATCTTTCAACTCCTCGCTGACCCGGACCAGGGCGGCGTTGATACCCAGTCCGGCCTCGATCGAGACCACCATGAGATCGAGCGCGTCGGCCAGCCCCCAACTCAGGCGCTCCTGCCTCCGGGCAATCAATTTCTTGAGAAAGTATTTGGGCAGGTAGAATCCGGCGATGAACGCAATCAGCGCATACAGCGCAATTTTGGAAAAGGGGAGGGCAAACGGGAAGCAGGCCAGGGCGGTCACGAGCGGCAGCCCGAACATCGCCGCGAGCTGGATGGCGTGAAAGATGGAGGGAGCGTTGTGAGCCAGGTACCCGGCCTGCATCATCTGCTTCTGCAGTTTCTCCGCTTCGGTCACCGACGGCGGCGCCAGGCGCTGGATCGGTTTCGTCATTCGCTCGGCGAATCCTTCCGCCACTTCGGGGTTCTCGGAGATCGGCCCTCCCTTCGCGGGCTTGCTCGGCTGCAGGCGATCGAAGAGCGTATTCTGACGACGGAACAGGAGCAGATAGACCGCAATTCCCGCCAGGGTGATGAAGATAAAGACCGACAGGGTAACCAGGATACTCATAACTAGACCTCGTTTATTTCAGGCTCGGTTAAATTTTGATGCGCATGATCTTGCGGATGATCAGCATGCCGATGACCTGCATGCCCGCCGCCAGGCCGACCAGTTTCTGACCGCGAGCGTCGCGCCAGAGCACGGCCATATAGTCCGGATTCATGACCGAGACGATGACGGCGATCAGGAGCGGCAGCGCGCAGAGCACCCAGGCCGACATCCGTGAGCTGGTGGTCAGCGTCTTGAGATCTTCCATAATCCGAAACCGCTCGCGGACGGTGGCGCCGACCTTTTCGAGGATCTCCGCCAGATTGCCGCCCGTCTCGCGCTGAATGAGGATGGCGGTCACGCACAACCGCAGGTCGAGCAGCGGCACCCGGGTCGTCAAATTCCTGAGGGCCAGCTTGTAGGAGAGCCCGAGGTTCTGTTCCTCGTAGGTCTTGTTGAACTCTCCGGCGATCGGTTCGGGCATCTCGATGGCGACCATGCGGAGCGATTCATTGAAGGCATGGCCCGCCGCCAGCCCGCGGCTCATGAGTTCGAGCGAATCGGGCAGGAGGGCGAGAAAGGCGTTGAGCCGCTTCCGGCGCACCTGCAGCACGTACAGAAAGGGAAGCGAGGCCATCGCCAGGCCGACCGCGCCGCCCAGCAACAACGACCCGGCGAAACTGGCGGCGATGGCGCCGGAGACGAACCCGATGATGGCCGAGATCATCCACAGGCGCATGACCGTGATATTGAGATTGGCCTGATCGACCAGTAGCTTGACCTGGAGCGCCGGCGCCAACCGCATCAGCAACTGATTGAGGCGCGGAATCTCGCTCATCAACTCGTTGCGCAAGAGATGGAGGTCGACGTCCTCCGTCCGGACGGAGGTGACCAGGGCCTCGGTGAGCCGTTTCTCGAGAGACCGTCGCTCCTCCGCGGGTTTCCGCATCAAGAGCCAATAGGTGATCATCGTCACGGCCAGAAAACTGACGAATACTCCCAGAAAGACCATAGACTATTTCTCCTCGAACATCGATCGCGGGACGTTCATTCCGTAGACCTTGAGCCGTTCGGCAAAGGCCGGGCAGATGCCGGTGGCCTTGTGGCGCCCGATCACGGCGCCGTCGCGATCCGTGCCGCGCCGTTCATACTTGAAGATATCCTGCATGGTGATCACCTCGCCCTCCATGCCGGTGATCTCCGAGATCGAAGTGATGCGGCGCGTGCCGTCACTGAGCCGGGCCGCCTGGACCACCAGGTCGATCGCCGAGCTGATCTGTTGGCGCATGGCCCGATCGGACAATTTCATTCCGGTCATCTGAATCATGGTCTCCAACCGGACGAGCGCATCGCGCGGGGTGTTGGCGTGAACCGTCGCCAAGCTGCCGTCGTGGCCCGTGTTCATCGCCTGAAGCATATCGATCGCCTCGCCCGCGCGAACCTCGCCGATCACGATCCGGTCGGGTCGCATCCGCAGCGCGTTACGCACCAGATCGCGTTGGGTCACCTCGCCCCGCCCCTCGATGTTGGGCGGGCGGGTTTCGAGCGCGACCACGTGCGGCTGCTGCAGTTGCAATTCCGCGGAGTCCTCGATGGTGATGATCCGCTCATCTTCGGGGATGAAGGCCGACAGCGCGTTGAGCAGCGTCGTCTTGCCGGAACCGGTGCCTCCCGAGATCAGAACGTTCAATCGCGCCTTGACGCACATGGCCAGCAATTCGGCGATCTCTCGAGTAATAGCGCCCTTCTCGACCAGCTCCTTCATGCGCAGGGGGTGGGAACCGAAACGGCGGATCGAGAGCGAGGGCCCCCGCAGCGCGAGTGGAGGAATGATCGCGTTGACACGCGAACCGTCCTCCAACCGCGCATCCACCATTGGCGAAGATTCATCGATCCGGCGCCCCACCGCCGAGACAATGCGCTCGATCACCCGCATCAGGTGATCGGCATCTTTGAATGTGACATTCGTGCGGGTCAGCTTGCCCCGCCGCTCGATGTACACGTCTTTGTGTGAGTTGACGAGAATATCGGAGATGGTCTGGTCGGCGAGCAGCGGTTCGAGCGGCCCGAGACCGAAGAGCTCGTGCTGCACCTCTTCGATGAGGCGGTCCCGTTCGACGGCTGGCAGCGGCGTCTCTTCATTGGTGATCATCTCTTTCGCCAGCCGTCCGACCTCGATCCGAATCTGCTCCGAATTCAGTTGATTGAGCCGGGAGAGATCCAACCGGTTGATCACCGCATGGTGCAATTTCACTTTCAGATCCTGGAAGATCTGCTGAGAGCTGGGCGCCTCTTCATTGCGCGCCGGAGTTTTGCCCGCCGGATTATTTTCGCGATTCAACCTCTCGCGGATTAACATACTCTCTACCTCATTTCTAGACTATTTTTGGAAGACGGAGATGATTCGCGTCTTCCAGGTCTTCTCCACGGCCACCTGCTGTTCGCTGGTCAAGGTCAAAGCCGGAGCCGCGGAGTGGCCATTGTTCTCGCCGCGCGATTCGTTCTTGGAGGCGGAATGGACCCAGGCCCGCTCGCCCTGCTCGACCATATCGCCGGCCCGCTTCTCGCCGAACTTGGCCGCCAGCCGGCGAAGCTCCGCCGCCACCGGCGAATGCGGGTGGGAATCGATCAGCGGTCGGCCCAGATTGATCGAATCGACGACCGCCCGCGAATCCTCGGGCAGGAAGCTGGTAATGCACTTGCCGAGAAAACGTTCGACCTGTCCCCAATCGAGGCCCATGCTCTTTTTGTCCCAGCGATTGACGACCGGGCTCACCTTCTCCCTGGCATAGCCGAGACGGTCGAAGATCGTCAGGGCCCGTTGAGCGCTGCGGATCGACATGATGTCGAGGGTCAGGACGAGCAAAATCTCATCCGCCTGATCGAGCGCGGTCAGCGTCAGTTCGTCGAAGGTGTGGGCGAGATCCAGCACGATGTAATCGTACCGATCACGCATCAGATCCAACATCTCGGTCACCTGCCCCGATTTGATCCCGAGGGCCGCATCGACGTCGCGCGGCGCCGGTAACAACCAGAGGTGTTGCGAGTAGGGCGTCACCAGCTTCTCCAACAGCTCGTGATCCGCGCGCGTCAGGTTCTCCATGACATCCGTGATCGTAAACTTGGGCTCCATGCGGAAGAAGAACTCCAGGTCGCCCGATTGCAGATTGAGATCGACCAGCAGCGTCGGGGCGGCCAGCGAGAGCGCCAGGTTGGCGGCGATAAAGGAGGCGCCGCCTCCGCCCTTGTTGGAGAAGACCGCCACGATCCGCCCGCGTTTGCGAGTCAGGGTCGCCTGCCGGCCCGCATTCTCGGCCACCCGATCGAGCACGGCCTCGAACTCCGCGGCGATGACCGGCAGTCGCAAAAACTCCTTGACGCCCGCCCGCAGACTGTTCAGGACCAGGTCGGTCGAGGCTCCCTGCGCGGCTCCGATGATCAAGGTCTCCGGACACTCCGCCACCAACTGTTTGACCCGCGCCAGTTCCTTATCGGGCTGGGAACCGAAAGTAATGATGACGGCGGCCGGACGATAACGGACAATCTTGGCGAAGATCTGTTCCCAGTCATCCCCGACGGCGAGGAGCGAGACCTCGGGGTGTTTGGTGAGCGCCCGCTTGATCTCTTCCACAGAGTTCTGTTCGGCGCCCACGATCACGAAATCTATTGATTGAGTCATTGTTCGTTCCTCAACTTTGGCGGCCTTCCCGCCCGCGGTCGCTCCCCACCTCTAATTCGGCACAATCGCACAGGGCGCAAAAGGCGTGGTGGAGGGAATATCACAGGGCACAAAGCCGGCGCTCTCGCCCGGCAACGCCGCCCGATAAGTGGGCATGGTGATCGTCGCCCCCAGGAGCGGGATGGCAAATGAAAATTGATAACCGGTGATACTCACGTTGGCCCGGGCGCTCAACCTGAGACCGTCCCAGTTCTTGTAATCGACAGACACGTTGCTGATGGTCAACCCCGGAACGAGCGGCGTGGCCGTCGAGACGTCGGCGGCGGGATCCCCGTAGACCGTCATCTTCTTGACCGCGTCGACCCCGGCCGTATCGTTCTTCCGAACGATCGCGTAGCGGGCTCCCCGATGGGCGGCGCTCATCAAGGCGGTGCGCGTCCAGAAGAGCCGGGCAAACTCGATGACGCCGAACAGAACGGTCAAGATCATGACCGCGGCGATGGCGAACTCGACGATGGTAGAACCTCGCTCATTTCGAGCGGCAATTTTCCGAATCATAGTCAACTCCCGAGATTCCCGTTAACCGGACCGTTGAAGAGCTGTTTCATGGTGACGCTGGGGCTCATGTAGACCTTCAAACTGAGCGCCGAGATGCCGGTCAGTTTCGCCAGGTCGAAGACCGGCTGATACTGATAATTGATGATCTTGACCGTGACGCTGTCGATCTTGTTGGCCGACGGTCCATTCGCGGTGACGCTGACCTGGCTCTCCGTCAGCCCCGGCAGGACCGCTCCCTTCGAGGTATCTGAAACGTCTCCATAGACCACGAATTTTTTGGTCTCGGGGATGGTCCAGGAAGCGGCGATCTGCCACTTGCAGGCATGCCGAGCCCCGGCCCGCACGGCATAACTCAGGGTCGCGTAGGTGTAGAAGTAACTGGCGAACTCCGTAGCGCCCGCCAACAGGACCAGCAGAATCGGCAGGACGAGGCAGGTTTCGACCAACTGCAGCCCCCGCTCCTGGCGGTTAGAACGACGAATTTTACGAACGACATTGAGACTCATGCTGTTATCACCCCTCACCGATACAGAACGGGAATCGACAGATCGTCGAGTTGAACGTTGCCCGCGGTATACTCTCCGACCGGCACGACGAAATGGTCACCGATCGCCTCGACCACCAGGTCGCAACTGGCATCCATCTTCTTCTTGAGAAAGAATCCGGCGATCCGGTTGGCCGTCGCCTGCCCCGATGGGCCCTTGTAATCGCTGGCCTCGGCCACCGGGATCGTGATCACCCGCCGATTCTTCACGCCGTCGCTCCGTTCGACCACGTTGTTGCCCTGCATCTGCCGATACGTGGCATAGTCGATGGTCTGACTGATGATCGTGTCGGGCGGCTCATCCGTCGAATTGGAGCTGGCGTGGTAGCTATAATCCCCGAAGCGCGTGTTGACCCCGATCCGCGTGATCCGGCAATCGTCCTCCTCGCTCAGCTTCGCGAACGTGTAGGTTCCGTCCCCATATCCATACGCGTGAATGGTGCCGGTCGCGATCAGGTCGCCGCCGGTTCCGGCGATCACCCGATAGGAATCCGGTTGGCTGCTCTGGTACTGCTTGGGGTTCAGGGTATATGAGTTCCCGACCTTGTAGCAGAGGTGCGAGGCATCGCCGTCCGGTTCGATGAACATGAGGGCCGTGTAGAATTTGTTCATGGTGAGCGCCACCGACATCCCGGCCGTGGCGGCGGCCCCGATGTTCTGCGTGTCGCCCAGGACCGTGGCCGCCAGCGAGATTCCGACCGGTTTCGGCGGAATCGTGACTTTGATGAACCGGATGTTGGCCGCCGCCACCTCGGCCAGCGTCTGGCTGATGTAGGGCCCATTCACATTGATCGAGAAGCTGATGGCGGAGCTGGGGATCGTCACGTCCTGCTTCACATCATACTTGTTCAGGACCTTGGTGGCCTCGGTCACCGCCAGCTTGATCCCTCCCGAAGTCGAACTCAATTGCGAGGCACCGGCGATGGCCGCGGCGTCCGCTGCATCCTGCAGCTCGATCTTGGCCATATAGAGATGGCTGATGTCGATGCACATCCCCGCGATCAAGAGGCTGGAGAGCATTCCGATCGCCATCACCGCCAGGACGCTGCCCCGTTCGACTCGTCCCCCAGCCTTTTTCCCTTTCCTGTTCAGACTCATCATCAGATTCTCGCCACCTCCTGAAATCCACTTCTCATTTAATAACGGTGACCAACGACACTGAACGGCGTGACGGATCGACCAGATCCGGGATCGAGACCCCGGCGGCTCCGGCCACCTGAATCACATCCGCGGGGATCATCAATGGGAATCTCGTCGATTTCCAATTCGTCTTGATCTCGCCCTTGATCGGCTCGGCGGGCGCACCGGGAGCCGGCGTGGCCGGAGCGGCAGGCTCGGCCGTGGGCGCCGCGGCGGGAGCCGGTTCGGCGACGACGGCGGGCTTCTCCGCCGGAACCAGGCTCGTGGCCGGAGCGCCGGTCGTGGACTTCTCGACGGGCACCAGACCCGGAGCCGGAGTCGGGTTATGATCGCCCGAACTCTCGCCGGTCGGCTTCGGGGCCTTGCTGAGCGGAGGGGTCGCGTTCAATCCGTCCACACCGGGAATCTGCGGCAGATTGTCGGGGTTGAGCGGTTTGACGATGTGGGCCGTCACGATAAACATCAGCTCGGTCTCCTGCTTCTGAAACTGAGACGAACGGAAGAGCGCCCCGAGCACCGGCAGGGTGCCGACGAGCGGCATCCGCGAGAAGGCGCGAGTCTCGCTGTTGTCGAGCAGACCGGCGAGGGCGAAGCTCTGGCCGTCCTGCAACTCGATGCCCGTCTTGGCCCGGCGCGTCCGGAAGGCCGGGATGATGAATCCGCTCAATTTGACGGCGTTCACGTAATCGACCGTCGAGACCTCGGGTTCGAGTTCCAGGCGGATGTAGTTCTCGCTGACGATGGTCGGTTTGAATCCCAGCCGGACGCCGTACTCTTTGTACATGATCGTCACGGTATTGGTTCCGCTGCCGGCCTGCACGACCGGGATCGGAATCTCGCCGCCGGCCAGAAAGCTGGCCTGTTGCCCGTCCATCGCGATCAGGTTCGGCTCGGCCAGGGCGCGCAGGGCCCCCTGGCTATGCAGGGCGCGGAGGAAGGTCATGGCGTTGCTCCCCATCACGAAGAGATTGAGAGTGTTGCTGACCGACTCGAAGAGCATGCCGCCCTCGACCCTCTCGAGCGCCGATGGGGCGTTGCCGGTGTTGAGATAGCCGCCGTTGCCCGGAGAGCCCTGGTAACCGTACGAGGTGCCGAATTCGCGGGCCCGCGTGCGGTTGACCTCGGCCACACGTACCTGCAGTTGCACCTGCGCCACGTTCCTGAACGGTCCGCTCAGCAGATTGACGGTCTTGAACCCGGCCGCCTGGACCGCACTCTCGATCTGCGCGGCCTTCTTCGGATCATTGACGCTGCCCGAGAGCACCACCGAGCCGTTGGTCTGGCTCAACTGAATGTTCTCGTTGGGAAAGAGCCCGCGAATCATGCTGTCCAACAGCGCCAGGTTGGCGCGCACCGCGACGTCGAAGACCAGGGATCGCGTGCCCCCCTTGTCCCAGACGACGAAATTGATCTGACCGAACGCTTTGCCGTTGACCACCAATTGATCGGCCGAGACGATCACGGCCTCCGCAATGTCGTTATTCGAGACCGAGAGCCGCCCGATCGGGCGGTCGAACTGGATGATCCGGGATTGGCCGACCAGGAGATTGAGCGGGGTCGTCTCCTTTGCCTGCTTGTTGAAGGAGACCTCGATGAATGAATCCTGGGCGCGGGCCAGAGGCGCCAGGACGATCAGCATCATCAGAGAGAGAAGGAGCACAATCATGCGCTCGGGAATCACGGTCGTTACGGATAGTGTCTGTGTCGTCCTCATAAAATCGATGACCTCCTACTTCACCTGGATCTAATCAATCGTCAATCGTGGCCAGAAGCGGCCGGCCGATCGTTACGGCAGATCGATAGTCTGACGTTTCATTCCCTGAATCACCTCCACGCTATTGCGGGGCGGGGTCGGCTGCGGCTGCTCGGTCTTGGCGGCCTTGGGATCGCCGGCCTCCGGCGCCGTGACTTTGAGCAGAATCGGCGTTCGACGCTTGGCCACCGGCTTCGGAGTCGGCGCGGCCGCCTGGCTCCCATTCGATTCCGGCGGCAGCACCAGCCGCTCGTTCACCAACAGACTGCGCTTGTTGGTCCCGACGGTCGGGACGTCCTCTTTGTCGACCGAATTGCGCATCACCAGTTGAAGCTTGCCTTCGGTCGAGGCCAACGCCAGCTTCTCGGCCTCCTCGGGCGTCACCATCAGGGTGACCGCCTTGACGCTCAGAACTCCTTTGTCCTGGTTCTGCTTGTCGATATTCTGATCGGTGGCCAGGACCTTGATGTGCTGCAGCACGATCTTCGAGGTCGGCCCATGACTCGCGGCATCATTGCTCGGATCGACGACCGCCACGACGTCAACCCACGAGCCGGGCATCACCAGGCCGGCAATTCCCACAATCTCGTCGACTTTGACCGCAATCGCGCGATACCCGTCCGGAATCATCGCGGACAATCCGCCATCGGAGCCCTCCGGCGCCAATTTAGCGGTGGTCAGCGGCTCTCGAGCGGCGATGTCGGTCATGGCGACCCGGCCCACCAGTTTCTCCGGCGCCTCGAAGGTGCCCTCCGGGGTCGCTTCGCGGGGGAGCTGGGCCGTGGTCAATTGTTCAATCGTGATCTTGGTGCTCAGCGGAATCTTGACTTTGGCCACCACGATGTTCTGGCTGCCGCCCTCCACCTTCGAGAGATAACGGCTGACCGAAATGGCCGCAATCAACCCGGCAACCATCGCTAAGACGAGCACAACTATTAGACGTTTATCTCGCATGATCGATCCTCTCCTCCTGACACGGTTCAATCCGTGAGGTTTCTTCTTGATCTATCTGGTTCCGGTTTGCACAAACGCGCCGACAATCGAGATCAAGCTCCCGAATGTGATCGCGACTCCATAGGGAATCGTGAGGTTGGTCTTCACCATCTCCGACCTGTGGGTCATTTTCCAACCCATCAGCAACCCGGTCAGAATCATCCAGACATTGACCATCGTTTGCCTCACAACCCCCGCCTTCAACATTGAGACGGCCGCCACGACCCCGCCGATCAGCAACACGATCAGAAAGGTCGGCAGCACCAGTTTGAATCCGATTAACGAACCGATCGCCGCAAAGAGTTTGACATCGCCGGCTCCCAGCCCGCCGAAGTAGTACTGAATGAACATCAGAGCGAAAGCCAGACTGAATCCGGCCAGGCTGCTGACCAGGCCTTCCCATCTGCCAGTCGCAAAGTTGGTTACCAATCCACTGACCAGCGTCCCGAGCACAAAAGAGTTGGGAATGCGCCGATAGCGGACGTCGTGGTAAGTAATGATTGCGGCCAGCGGCACCAACACGGCAATCATGATGATGAGATGAAGGCTAGACATAAGTTATTAAGTTATCGATTGAGGTTCTCGAACGATTCCGGCCGAAGCGGGCAAAGAGATGTTGGATGGTAAACAGTGGCCAGCAAAACGCCGCCCCCGATCGCAATCCTAATCGACGGGCGAGCCCGGCGGTCCGGACTCGCTCGTCGATTTCAATCAGGGGCTGAGCCCCTGGTCATCATCTAACAGCTCTTTGTCGCTTCAGTCAGATCAAACCGGTTAGTGCCTAACCTATTTGATCAAACCGGCCAGGTTATTGAGCGCAGCGGAGATGCTATTGCTTAAAGTGGTGAAGGCCACCACGCAGGCGACGGCGATCAAAGCCGCCGCCACCGCATATTCACTGAGCTCAAGACCCTCATCATCGTTGAAGAAACTTTTGATCTTCTTCATATTCCATGGCGTAGAACTACTTGATCTTGCCGGCCAGGTTATTGAGCGCAGTGGAGATGCTGGTGCTTAAGGCGGTAAAGGCCGCCACGCAAGCGACAGCGATCAAAGCCGCCGCCACCGCATATTCACTGAGCTCAAGACCTGTTTCATCGTTGTAGAAATTTTTGATTTTCGTCATGGTGGTTGTTTACTCCTTAATTGTTGAAACAAGATTGAATCGACGTTAACGCGATTCCATCAATTGGTTATTGGTCTTCCCGGCAGTCACCCGGGATAAAGCGGTGAGGAGTCGACAGGAGTCTGGTGAGAGATCACCTGTGAGAGCGCCGCACTCGCTCAATTCGAGGTCTCGTTCGCCCTCGAAAAGGTCGCTTATTTTGCTGAGTCTGACGGGTCCATTCTTGACGAAGGGTCCCATCAATTAGGGGTTGATCCTCGCGATCAAGCTGTTGATCGCGCTGGCAATCGAACTGCCAATGGTGTTGATAGCCACGACGCAGGCCAATGTGATGAGCGCCGCCGCCACGGCATACTCAGTCAGCTCAAGACCCTCCTCGTCCTGGCAGAAAGTCTTGACCCTGCTCATGGTGGTTACTCCTTTCACGATTTCAGTTTCACCATTCAGCCTCTCGCCCCGGCCTTCCGGCGGCGAGCCGGCACCTACGGAACCCTGAAGAGACTGCACAGAATGCTCTTCAGCCCCTATCGCACTGCTGGAAGTCCCTTGGATCTCCCGGCATCGACTTCGAGTAACCCGAGAACAATCTGCGCGACCTCCGGCAGCGGTTGCGGTTTGCGAAGAAAGATCCTGATCCCGTAGCGGCCCGTCTCCTCTTCCACCTCGGGAGCCCCGTAAGCGGACAAGACGATAACTCTGGTCTCCGGGTACCGCTCTTCCACCAACCGCACCACTTCGAGCCCGCCGATATCTCCCAGCCCTTCCAATCGAAGGTCAGCGATGACCACCGAGTAAGAGTGGCAGGTCAAATTGGCTTCCGCTTCTCGTACATCTTGAGCACAATCGACCAGGTAGCCGTGAGTCTTGAAGTACTCGCTCATCGCGAAGCGGATAGATTCTTCATCATCTACGATCAAGATCCTGTGCATACCTATCCTTGAGCAATCGGCGGACCAGAAGGTAACCAGGGCGTTTCAGCTTGCTAACTTCAATGTAGAGTGCTTTTCTCGGGCGGGACCGCAAATTCGGTGGCCGGCGGCGCGGCTCACATTCTGAGGTAGGGACTCAAGTTCTAGAACTTGGAAATCAAGGCTTTTCCGTCTCCATTTTTCGGCGCTCCTGGAATTTGAGAGGCAAACCGCAAAACACGCGAAAGGCGCGAAACTAGCCATTCTTCGCGTCTTTCGCGTGTTTCGCGGTTGGCATCTCAAATTCCGGGAGCGCCGAAAAATGGAGACTGAAAAGCCTTGATTTCCAAGTTCTAGAACTTGCGTCCCTA
>DATEFT010000248.1:0-5251 GCA_035280505.1 Blastocatellia bacterium
CATATCCGTCCCGGACGATGGGTGAGAAATACTGTGCCGGGCCCTTGATAACTTCCTTGTAGCGCCAGAGGAACTGACCCGTTTTCGCATCCACTCCGACGAGTCCCTTGTTTAAGCACTGCACGTATTGTCTGCGGCCGCCCGCTTGAACGACAACGGCCGATGTATATTCCGCGGAATCGCCTCCCGGAATCGCCGACTTCCAGACGACCGCTCCCGTCTTTTTGTTAAGCGCTACCATCGTGGCCTGTTCACCACCAGGAGTTACAACCACCATGTCACCATCCACCAACGCAGATTCGGCATAAGCCCATTCGCCTGGTTTGCCGCCGAACTCTTGGCGGAGGCTCTTCCGCCATCGAATCTCGCCGCTCTTGGCTTCGAGGCAAACGAGGTCGCCGTCCGAGCCGAGCGCATAGATGAGATCCCCGTCAACGGTCGGAGTGGACCGCGCTTTAGCGTAAGGAGGATTCTGATCCGGATTGCCGACGTTGCCGACGCGTGTTGTCCAGATAGGTTTTCCATCCTTAGTTGAGAGAGACTGAACAAACTCATTTTCCAGGCCACGATTGCTCATCAGGTAGATCTGCGTTCCGACGACTGCTGGGGTTGAATAACCGTCTCCGATCTCGTTCACTTGCCAGAGCAGTTTCGGACCTTCCGCCGGCCATTGTTTAAGGAGGCCGCGCTCCTGCGAGATCCCGTTACGTTCCGGACCTCGCCACTGAGGCCAGTCGGTAGTTGAAAGACCGTTATCGGCCGAACTTATAACGGACGCGGTTGAGAAGCATAGGCAGAACGCGACAATAGCAGTTTGTAATTGCGATCTCACTTTATTCTCCTTCCGGCTGTTGCATCGCTTTTGGATATGGCTTCTCCTCGGTGATACGATTCGTTTCAAGAAATGTTCTGTCGCATTTCGATTGATAACCTGACCCTGATAACTAGATGCTCGGCACACCAAGATTTGGAGCCGGTGCTAATCGAATATAATCCTCGCGTCGAAAACTTTCCTGAAGAAGAGGCTGGCCGTCTCAAACTGAGTCGGGAAATTTATTATGGAGTGGATCACGATGACCGGGCCGTGGCAGCTATTGGGCGGCGCTTGATTGCGATGGCAATCCGCCAATTCATTTCATGTGTTTGGCCCCCATTCGCACAACGGGCGCAACGCGTCCGCCAACACTACGCCAAAGCTCGTTAATGAGTATTGCACGCGAGGCGGAACTTCGCGAAAATCCTTGCGAATAACGATGCCGTCACGCTCCATCTGCTTGAGTTCCTAAATCAGCATCTTCTCGCTGATCCAGCCCACCGGTTTGCGCAACGATGCTGCGGTTCGGCCGCTGCGGCACCGGCAACGTCGCCCCCGTTTTTCATCGGCTCACGAGCGGCTCGTCGAACGCGGCCACCCTCCCAACCAAACATGGGGAGAAAATGGCAAGCTGCTATGCCATGATAGAGGACCGGGAAAAAACGGGGCTGAGTATTACATCAATCTAAAATCCGGGCTCAGGCGTCAAATCTGACTTTCGTTCCAATCGGGTGGAGCACAATTCGATAAGCGGATTCTACTGAAAAGAGCCGAACTACTGATCATCACCGTTTTTCCCTGATCTCCCAAATTTCATTAATTATAGACCGTCAAGGTTTAACCTCATGACCATCTCCAACGATAGTGATTCGGTGGCCAAATTCCGCCGTGCCGAAGGGCAGATCGAAGAGCACAGCGTGGAATTGAGGAGAGAACTGGGTCTGATGGATCTCGTGCTCACTCAGATTCTCTTCATCGTCGGCCTCGGTTGGGTCGGCGCGGCAGCCAAACTCGGCTCTTCACACATCATCTTTTGGTTGTTGGCGATCATTCTGTTTTACATCCCTTCCGCCGCAGTGGTGATCTACCTCAACCGGCTGATGCCGCTCGAAGGCGGGCTCTACCAGTGGGCCAAGCTCGGGCTGGGAGAGCGGACCGGTTTTATGACAGCCTGGAATCTATGGCTCTTCGTCGTGCTGCTGACTTCGGAGATCGGGCTACAGGCCGCGACCATTCTCTCGTATGCCCTGGGACCGAAGGCCGCTTGGATGCCTACGAGTAAATGGTTTGTTACAGCCTCCTGTTGTGTGCTCATCGGGGGGTTGGTGATCGTCTCGCTGCTGGGTCTGAACGTCGGGAAATGGTTGCACAATGCGGGCGGACTGGTCATGTTGATCACCTTCGCGGCACTGATTGTCCTTCCGATCCTCGATTTATCGCCGGGGACGATCAGACAATATCATCCGTTCGCCGTATCGCTGCCGACGGTTTCGCTCTTCAGTCTGAACATCCTGGGCAAGCTCGGATTCGCCGCGCTCGGCGGATTTGAGTACGTCGCCATCCTGGCCGGAGAATGCCGCAATCCGGAGCGAGCGATCGGTCGTTCGGTCCTGATTGCCGCTCCGGTGATTGCGATCATGTTTATTCTCGGGACCAGTGCGGTCCTGGCTTTCGTGCATCCTGATGAGATCAACCTGATCGCTCCCATTCCACAGGTGTTGAGTCTCGGATCGCGCCCGTTCCGGATTGCCGGACAGGTCATGCCGTTTGCGATCCTGATTATTCTGGGGATTCGCGTGGCTCAGGCCAGCGTCAATTTCACCGCCAACTCCAGATTGCCGATGGTCGCGGGCTGGGATCGATTGTTGCCGCAGTGGTTCACGAGACTTCATCCGAGATACAGGACGCCGGTCAATTCAATTCTGCTGATCGGGACGCTCACGCTCCTGCTGGGCCTAATTGGATTGATCGGGGTCGGGCCCCAGGAGGCGTTTCAATTGTTGCAGAGCGCCGCCGTGATTTTCTATGCTGTCGCCTATCTGGTCATGTTCACGCTTCCGATCGTCGGATTAAAAGGGGTCGAACCGCGCCCTCCCGTTTGGCTCAAGGTGGCGGCGCTCTCAGGTTTTCTCATGACGCTCCTCAACGTTGTGCTCTCGGTCTTTCCGATCGTCAAGGTGGAAAGCCGCGTCTCGTTCGCCGCCAAGATCATGACGGTCATCATTGTCTCCAATCTCATCGGAGCTTCGATCTTCGCCGCTGCCGGCCGGAATCGCAGAAACACCCGAGCCGAAGCCATCACTTCCTCGGCCGAGTAAACAAGTCCAGGTGGTCCGTCTTTCAATCGGCCGCCTCACGACTGTTGGCAGCATCACCGGACAAGGTCGGGCCGGCCTGAATCAAGCGCTATCAGGATTCCAGGCGGGGCGACGCCGACACTTGACTTATTGGCACCACTCAAATATATGCTTAGTATCTTCAGCTATCCTCACTACGCTCAGGCGGGCATCTCAAATAGGAACAAATGGTCAGCAAGGACCTGCAGTCAGCTAAACGAAAGAAGCCTTCGCGCCATTGAGGCTTTCTGATAACGAGGTTTCGGACTCACATCGATAATCGATTCAAGCTGGTAAGAGGCCTGGCCGGCGGCAAAGTTATATATCAGTTATTCATAGTGATTCAATATATCAGGGCAGATGTATCTGATTGGTAATCCGCATGCACTTTCTGCGGTCCGCTCTTTCTAATATCGATAAAAGAGAGGGGCAAGGCGTCCGCCGAACGATTCTTCAGTGGGCGATTTCACTATGAACGAGGATGATCGAGATCCCTCTAGGGCGGGAATAACCGATAGTGACGGCTCGGAATCACCAGACTATGTGCTTTGCTCATGGTGCTCCGGGCCGGCAGACCTCTGCTATGACCGGAGCGAGGTACCGGTCTGCCGGCTCTGCCATGAAAGCCGCCCCCGCCCACCCTTGCACTTCGCGATCCTGAGAGACTACCGTCAGGCTGAGGTTCTTGCGCGCCAAAGCTCTCGGTCTACCCGTGCACTGGATCCTGGGGGACGCACGCACTTTTGACCTAGGTCAAGAACTTCGACTCATTTTTCTGACCGGAAATGCCTTCCAGGCATTTCTGACCAACGCCGATCAAGAGGCGCTACGGAGGAAGAAGATTGGCCGTCTTTTATCGATTCCAGTGGGCGTGAGGTGCGCTTGTCGAAGACGCGAGCCTACGACCACGTCGCCCAGATTCTGCACTGGGCGACTTACCGACGTTGGGACGAAGGCGATCAGGAGCGCACCAAGGTCACACGCATCGCGTTGCGATACACCTTCCCGCAGGAGAGCTCACGGCACGGCTCTACTACAACGGCTTTAGTATTATACGGCAGTACGGAGATTGGAATCTCGAGCCGTTGACTGCCCACAGTAAGAGCATCATCGCGGTTTGCCGCAGGCGTGCATAGGAGGCAGCAATCAGAGGAGCCTCGCGGGTGAAAGAGTTTACCGTGTCAATGGCGGAAAATCGGCGAGGCAGCAGATCCGCCCTGAAAATCCGCTCTTCAGCGGTTATTTAAAGTCAGGCGGAAAGCGGCATGGCGATCGTGTTTTTCTGCCGCTCTAATTCCTTATTGGCGTGGACGGTCAATTCCACACGATAAGCAGCAGCCAACGCCAAGATCCAGGGCACCATGCGCCAGCAAAACAAGTCCAGCGACATGACGAGATCGTGGGTCTGCCGCCTTTCCGGCGAACTCAGCGAAAGACCGGCCTCGAGCAAGACCAGCGTCACCCGCAGCATCGTGTAGAACGTCAGACAGCGCAGCACCACCGCCAGCTTGCCGCCGTTCATCTGCACGGCCATCCGGCGCAGCACCACACTGGCGACCGCGGCCATCGACAGGAGAACCAGCCCGAAGGGCTGAAGCAGCCGGCTGACCAGATAGGGCGAGGCGCCCTCCGACAGGCCTTGACGGGTGAGGAGCAGCGCCAACGTCAGCATCAGAATGACGGCGATCTCGACATAATCGCGCCGCCGAATCCGGAACCCCAGCCCCACCCGCTGGTAGACCCACCACATTCCCAGCAGTCCCAGCAACAAGAAGGAATTGGCCAGGCAGATGAGCATCTGGTGGTGCAATCCCTGGAGCGAACTGCCGGTGTAATCGGCACGGACCAGAGTGAGCAGCGGCAGACTGACGACCTCTCTCCCGATGGAGAGTCCCGCATTCGCGCCCAGGAAGAGCCAGGCCCATCGCATCCAGGCATGGTCGCGGTATTCCGCCGAGACCTCCAGATTGAGCGCAAACGCCAAAGCATAGCCGGCGATCGAGGTGGCGGCGGCGAACAACAGTTCGAGTTCCTGTTCACGGTGAGATCCGCTCAAGGGAACCGACAGGTGTAACCCCAGCCAGACCCCGGCCTGGAGTGT
>DATEFT010000249.1:0-7550 GCA_035280505.1 Blastocatellia bacterium
GGAAGATCGAACCATTCAGATTGCGCCCTCAACCTTCGATATTCCGTCTCTCATCTATGCCATGAGAGTGCGCCAGTGGCCGCAGAAGGGTAAACAGAAGTTCACGGCCTTCTACAACCAGGAAGTGATTCAGGTCGAGGCCACCATCAAGAATCGCGAAAAGATCACGACTCCGGCCGGAAGCTACAACGCGGTCTGCTTCAGATTCTCCCCGCAGAAGAGATACTCCGACTATCGCATCGTCGGCTGCTTCTCCGACGATAAGCAGCGGCTGCCGGTCCTGGTCACGGCCAAGCTGCCCCTGGGCAATGTCCGGGCGGAGTTGGCGAGCGCGAACATCGCCGCACGCCCCTCCTCGCCCCTGGCCGAACTCAATACCCCGACCGATGAATCCGGTAATCTCCCGAACGGCGGGTCGAAGTTCCCCTTCGTGGTCGGCGAGCGGCTCAATTACGACATCGCCTGGGGAAATTTTATCTCCGTCGGCAAAGCCAGTTTTGAAGTTCGCCAGCAGGGCATGCTCGGTAACAATCGCATCTTTGTCTTTCATGGCGAGGCGACCACGACCGGAGCCCTGCGGACCCTGATCGACGTCAACGACCAGATGAGCAGTTTCGTGCTGGTCGACAAGCTGTTGCCGATCAGAACCGATCTCAGCCTGCGGGAAGGCAAACGTTCCAAACAGATCTCGATCACCTACAACCAGGCGGGCAACTCGGCCTCGCTCTCCAGCGGATCCACCGTCGCGATTCGACCCGGCACCGTCGATCTGGTCTCCCTGCTCTATGCGGTCCGCGCGGCAGACCTCAAGATAGGTTCAACCCACAGCTTCCCCTTCCTGGACGCCAACGCCCGGCTGCAGATGGTCACCATCAACGTCGTCAAACGCGAGACGATCGGCGGGCCCATGGGAGCACAGGATGCGATCCAACTGAACGTCCTGACTCCGACTGCCCCGCAAACGATCCTGGCGCAAGTCTGGATCTCCGATAACCTGCTGCGCCTGCCGCTCTATATGGCCACTCGTACCAAATTCGGCGAGTTGCGTTTTCAAATGACCAGCGCCAGCAATACCAAGTAGCCTGCTCGTCGATAGCCGGTTAGTCCACCAGCCTCAACCCTTACCCTCTCTTTCCATGACTGATCCCGCTCGGCGAATCTTCCCGAAGGAGGCTGAAAGTGAATTTCAAACTGCATAAAATCGCGGCTTAAAGAGGTAGGTAGTTCGAGCCTTGCGCCGGATCGGCCGACCGGCCGCGGCGAAAGACCCTGAGAGAAGATGGAATCAGCGACCTGGTTCGCATCGGTTCCGTCTTCTCTCTTCTGCTATTTAGGATCAAATCTCCTTCATCAAATTTTCCACAAATTAACCCCGGCCACATCCACTCCGCGCGACCCTCACGTAATTGCAGTCGGGAGAAGATAAGACAGAACAAGACTTTAAATGAATGACCCCGCCATCACTGGCAGGTGATGGCGGGGTCTGCGGTGATAATACCTTAGCTGCTTGACAGCTCAGGATGCTCACGAATGCAATCGGCATCCTAGCTCCGATGGCCGCTAAGGTCAACTCTTTAAGGAGCTAGGCGTATGTTTTACAACATACTTGCCGTTCTCTGCCCCTTTGCGGCGGCACGGCCCAAATACGTTCATTTCCATCGTCTGACCGCAGTTGTTCGTCAGATCGCGATCACCGGCTTGATGGTGGTGGTCGTCAGCAACCAGATCCTGGCAGGGCCGGCCCCAATGGCTCTCGCGGGCGTGCTGACCGAGTTCGGCCAGGAGACCCGCTTCTGGTGGTATAGCAGCGGGTGGGCCAAGAGCGTCAGTCCCTGGTGGCCGGGGGGATCCGGCAATCAGTCGCCGAAGAGCTGGGACGGCAAGGGCGCCCCCAGACGCCTGCGTCCGGGACTTGAAGCGCCCGAGCGGAAAGAAGCGCGGGAGCGCAGAATCGCGGCGGTCAAGATCTATCCCGGCGACGTCCGGATCGAGACTGGCGAGCAGGTCGTCTTCAACGCCGTCGCCTATGACCGGAACGGCGCGACCATCAGCGGGATTGAATATCAGTGGGAAGTAGTGGACGAGAGTCGGAATGCTCCAGTGAAGATCTCCTCTAAAGCAGTATTCTCCTCACCCACTCCGGGCCGATTCAGACTGACCGTCAACGCGGCCGGGCATCGGGACCAGACCGTCATCATGGTCGAGGGAGTGGATCGCAGTCAGATGCTTGCCGGCCAGCGGATTGGAACATTCTCGACGGATGGTGCGTTGAAAGAGATCGCGGGTCCGAATCCGGCCTCTCTGCTGACCTCCATCGGCGGAAACAGTTCCAAACCGACTGGCCCACTTTTCGAGAGAAGAGCCAGGAATCTCGCGGCGCGGATCGGAGAGCGGCAACTGGCCGCCGCGGCCTCGCCCCTCTCCACGCTCCCCGCCATCCAACAGCTCAGCGATTTCAACTACACCTGGAACGGGACCAATATCCAGGCCGCCGACGATCCCGGCAACGAACGCGGTAATCAACCGGGACGCGCCATCAACACCGGATTGGGATCCGGCAACCACCAATTCTCGGCCCCGATCATCGGACTCGACGGACGCGGCCCGGACCTCAATCTGGAGTTCCATTACAACTCGCGCCTCTGGACCAAGATCGGCGCGCTGGCCTACTTCGACATCGACAAAGATCTGGTTCCGGGCTGGACACTCGGCTTCGGCAAGATCATTGTGGCCGGCAATACCTATGTGATCTTTGACGGCGACGGGACGCGTCACAGTTTCGCCGGCTCGGCCTATTCCAATTTCCCCTCCCCGGCGGGCGCGCTCCAATCCTTCGAGGGCTATACGACGGACGGGACTTTTATCAACTACTACGCCGAGGGTTATAAACCCGAGTTCAGCGGCGGACAGATCCTCAAGGCGTGGGCGAAACTGCCGAACGGAACGACCATCGACTACGGCGCTTCCACGGTCGGCGCGGGAAAGACCGGCGCGATCTTTCCGACCCAGATCACCGATGCCAACGGCAACTACATCTCGATCACCTATCGCAACAACCAGGGGCCCGAGATCGAGACGATCACCGATTCACTCGGCCGCATCATTCGGTTCCATTACGACGGAATCAACCGATTGACGGCGATCACCGCGCCCGGAATGCTCGACGAGAACGGCAACTCGCAGCCACGCACCCTGATCCGACTGACCTATGAGACCAAAGACCTCTATGCGACCGGATCCGGTCCCAATTACGGTTTTCTGCCGAGAGTGGTCGTCCCGATGGTGCGGAACCGGACCTTCACGGCGATCAAAGCGATCTACTATCCGGCGACTAATACCGGTTACTGGTTCGGTGATGCGGATTCGTATTCGCCCTACGGCATGATTCGGAAAGTGAGCGAACGGCGCGGAATGACCTTTTCCGGCCCCGAGCCCAATCAGAACGGTTCGACCGATGAGGGCACGATCACGCCCGGCACCATGTCTCAGGAAGTGGTCTACAACCACCCCACGTCCCCGGGTTACAGCTACCCGCACAAAAACGGCTACCTGTCGGAGGTGCCGACCTTTACGGAAGCGAGAGAAGAGTTTGCGGCGCGCGAGACCAGCGCCCAGCCGGTAACCTACTATTCGACCGTCGACAACGGCGCGAACAAGACCTTGAAGATCACCCGGCCGGATGGGACCAGGGTCGAACAGGTCATGAACGACGATCCCAATTCCCCCTTCTTTGGAGTGGTGCAGGAGGACCGGACTTACGCGGCATCGAGCGGAGCCCTGATCAGCAAATCGAAGGTCTCCTGGGAGTTCGGGGACTACAACTCGCTTCGGCCGAACCGAACCGACGTGACGGACGATCGCGGACAGGTCACCTATACGACCTACACCTATGGGTCGATCTACAACCAGGTCACCGATACCCGGTATTATGGATACAGCGGCACCCTGCTGCGCCGGGTTCACAATGAATACGAGAACGACCTGGCCTATCGAGGCAGCCTGATCAACAGCGGAACGCTGTGGTGGCATCCGGGTGGAGCGTTATATGACGGACCGCAATGGTCGGGGCCGCATCTCTTCAACCTGGTCAAGGTCGCGGAGGTCTATGGCGCCAATGACACAACTCGCGAATCGCGGATCGAAAACGAATACGATCAGCAACCGGCGTCTCAGCTCGAAGATACGCCCGGCGTCACACAGCACGCCTCGGCGCCCGATCAACGCGGGAATCTGACGAGCACCACGCAATATGCCAATGCGTCGAGTCTGGACCTCGGCACGGCGGTCGTCGAAACCCGCAGTTACGATGTCTGCGGCAATCTCATCAAGCTCTCGGCCTCCTGCTGTGAGCGGACCACCTTCGAGTACACGGTCAATACGCAATATGCCTGGCCGGAGACGACAACCAGAGGCTCCGCCAGCGACAGCACCAAACAGAACACGACCAGCGCCGTCTACGATTTCAATACCGGGTTGGTGAAAGAGAGTACCGACATCAACGGGCGCCGGTCCAGCACCGTCTATCAGCCCAACTCTCTGAGGCCCGAATATGAATATGCGTCGACCGGAGCCTATACCTATCACATCTATGACGATGCCAACCTGGTGATCTACGACATCGTTTACGAGGCGGACCGCAGTGAGGGGGATTTCGCTTCACGGACCGACAAGTATTTGGACGGCCAGGGCCGGGTGCATGGTGAGATCGCCTACGGCAAGGACTATGTGCTGGATATCGTCGCCACCAAATACGACAATCTCGGCCGATTGTGGCAACAGACGCGACCCTATCGCAATGGTGATCCGCCGCAGTGGTCGACCTACGAATACGACAGCCTTGACCGCCTGACCAAAATCACCGCGCCGGACGGCAGCGTGATCGAGCGGTACTACAACGAATCCGCTTATCCGAGCGCCGCCACCCAGGGCGCGGCCGGGCAGACCATCCGAATCAAAGACCCGTGGAACCGCGAACGCTGGGCGCGCTTCGACGACCAGAACCGCCTGGTCGAAGTCGTCGAGCCCGACCCCAACGGAAACGGCGCCGTGGCCAGCAACGGCTTAAGAACCAATTATACTTACAACACGCTTGGCAATCTGATCCAGGTGAACCAGGGCAGCCAGACGCGCCTCTTCAAGTATGACAATCTGAGTAGATTGACGCACCAGAAGCTGGCCGAACGCGACGCCACGCTCGATGACAAAGGTCAATACGCTCAACCGGGCCAATGGACGGAGCTCTTCACCTACGACACCAAGTCGAACCTGATCCAGCGCACCGATGCGCGTGGAGTCAAGACCTACTATCTCTATCAAAACGATCCGCTCAACCGCCTGCAGGGAGTCCAATATGATAAGAGCGGAGT
This sequence comes from Blastocatellia bacterium, assembly GCA_035280505.1. Lineage (GTDB taxonomy): Bacteria > Acidobacteriota > Blastocatellia > RBC074 > RBC074 > JAKEHZ01. The sequence continues at coordinate 5,367 of DATEFT010000249.1, forward strand.
GCCCTCATCCCTGATCGGGGAGATTCCCGACGCGCCGAACGTCACCTACTCGTATATGACCGACGGCGACAAGTTACGGGTCCAGAACACCTACGTCGATTATGGGATGGGCAACCAGGCTTTCAAATATGACAGCGAGGGAAGGCTGGCGCAGGCGACCATCACCTTCAGCGGGCGCGAGAGCTATCCGCTGGCGACCAACTACTTGTGGGACAGCCTCGACCGGGTCAAAGAGTTCACCTACCCGAAAGCCTACGGAGCCGGGGATTCGCGCAAGAAGGTCGAGCCGAGCTATGACATCGCGAACCGTTTCGACAGCATCAAGGTCGATGACCTAAGCTTCGCCTCGGACATTACCTACAACGCCGAGGGCCAGACCACCTCGTTAAGCGTCGGCGACAAGTTCACAGAGAGCACTGGATACGACGGAAAGACCGGGCTCCAGACGACCCAACGCGTGGTGCGTGGCACGGAGCCTCTTCTGGATCTCAAATACAACTACACCCGCGATAACGACTCGAACAACAACGGAGCGAAGACCGGTCAACTGGTGACCCTCACCGATCTCCGCAACCAGGCGCGCAACCGTGCCTTCGACTACGACAAGTTGGGAAGGCTGAAAGCGGTTAAGGGTGGGGCCTCGCTCACCAGCCCGGAATGGTCCCAGAGCTACGCGTATGATCGCTACGGCAACCGAACGACCGTGACCAGAACCGGCTCGCCGAACATTCCGCTCGATGGGCTGGCCAACCTGAGCTATAGCGCGACGAGCAACCGCATTACGACTGCCGGGTTCGAGTACGATCCGGCCGGCAATCAAACCAAAGCCGTCGTCGATGCCAACGGCACGATGCATCGGTATCGTTACGATTCGGCCGGGAGGTTGGCCCAGGTAATCAACGCCTCCGGCCAGGTGCTCGCGACCTACGGCTACGGCGCGAACAATCAGCGATTGCTGAGCAACGAAGGCGGGTTCATCACCTACTTCGGCTGGGATGGAGATCTTTGCATCTCGGAATATAGTGCGGCCGGCACCGGTGGGCTGCAGTGGCGCACCAACTACATCTATCTGGGCGACCGCTTGTTGGCAAGCGAGAGCGCCAGCGGAACACTGTTTCATCATCCCGGTCGATTGGGGACGATGCTGGTAACCGACGCTTCAAACGGCGAGATTGTGACCGACCAATTGACCCTGCCCTTCGGAACGATGCAACCGTTCAGCGGGACTTTGGGCGGAAACAACTCGTGGCAACATCCAAGCAAGAACAACCCGGTAAAGAGGCGGTTCACGAGCTATGACCGGAGCGACGTGACCGGGCTGGATTATGCGGTAAATCGATCCTACAGCGTTCTGCAAGGTCGGTTCACGCAAGTGGACCCAATTGAGATCGACGCTTCCAGTCTCAGCAATCCGCAGACTTTGAATCTGTACGCCTACTGCGGCAACGACCCCATCAACAATATAGACCCGGACGGACTGCTCTTCGGATTCCTGAAAAAGGTCTTCAAAGGGATCAGCAAGGTCCTCGGAACCCTCGTCAAAGCGGTTAAGGTCGTCACCCTGGCAGTCACCGCCGCCTATGCGGTCCTGACACTCAACGTGCCGCTCCTGCTCAGGGCCGGCCTGGGGCTCCTCTCCGAGTTCGGGCCGAGATCGTTGCGGACCGTCGCAGGCTTTGCCTCGGGCGTTCTCGGAACCGTGTCAGGCGGGAACCTGTCGAACCTGAGAACTCCGGGCACCATCTCGGGGGGCGCCACTGGCGGCGTCAACAGCTTTGTGCAGCGATCTCGAAAGGCCCTGCCGCTCTTCTATCGACAGGCCAAAGACGCCTTCGTCAGGTTCATCCGCAACCTGAATCGAAGCTCGCGAGACGCTAATATTGAGTTTGGTGGAAGCATCTGCCGTGCTTCTTCGGGCAACGTCTACGTCACCAGTCCTAATATAGGAACAGATAGCAGTGTAGATACTGGAAATTGCGCCGGAGGAGAGACCCGGATCGGAACCTATCACACGCATGCCGCCTACGACCCGCGATTTGATAGCTCCCGAGTCAGAGGAGGGCTTGACTATAACGAAGAATTCTCCAATAATTCTGATATCCCCAACGCGGATTCGCGCGGGGTACCCAGCTTTCTTGCCACCCCAAAACGCAGGGTAAAAGTCTATATTCCTAACAGTTCAAT
>DATEFT010000250.1:0-7033 GCA_035280505.1 Blastocatellia bacterium
TTTCATCAACAGATGACCTACGCCGTGGCCATGACGACCATCGCGCATTTCGAGCGCGCGCTGGGGCGGCCCGTGCTGTGGCGGCCCCGACCGGATCCTCAGGACGAGTCCGACGATCGCCACTTCACCCGGCGGCTGCGCATTCAACCGCACGCCCTGCATCAGCCCAATGCCTATTACAGCCCGCAGCAGGTGGCCCTGCTGTTCGGCTATTTCGAGGCTTCGGAGCAGGAAAGCGGGCGGCACGTTCCGGGCAGCCGCGTCTACACTTGTCTCTCGCGGGATATCGTGGCTCACGAGACCACGCACGCGATCCTCGACGGCATGCATCGGCGGTTCAACGAGGCCACCAACCCGGACGTGCTGGCGTTGCACGAGGCCTTTGCCGATATCGTCGCGTTGCTGCAGCATTTCACCATTCCGGAGATTTTGCACCACCAGATCGGCCGGACGCGCGGCGATCTGGAGAGCTCTTCGATGCTCGGGAGCCTGGCCGTGCAGTTTGGCGAGGCGATCGGAGGGCGTGGAGCGCTGCGTGAGGCGATCGGCAGCGTCGATGAACAGGGAGTCTGGCGGCGGTTCGTTCCCAACCCGGCGGACTATCGGAAGCAGACGGTCCCGCACGCGCGAGGCGCCATCCTGGTGGCGGCGGTCTTCGATGCCTTCATCGCCATCTACAAGAAACGGACGGCCGACCTGTTGCGCCTCTCCACCGCCGGCACCGGCGTGCTGCCCTCCGGGGCGATTCATCCGGATCTCGCGAACCGGCTCGCGCAGGAGGCCGCGGCGGCCGCCGTCCACGTCCTCAACATGTGCATCCGGGCGCTCGACTACATCCCGCCGGTCGACGTCACTTTCGGCGAGTATCTGCGCGGCCTGATCACGGCCGATTCGGACCTGGTCGGAGACGATCGCTACGGTTACCGCGTGGCCTTCGTGGAGGCCTTCCGCCAGCGCGGCATCTATCCGCGAGATCTCGACACGCTCTCGGCCGATACGCTGAGGTGGCGCGGGCTCGACCTGCCGGCGGTCCCGGATCAGTATGAGGCGGTCCTCGACCAGTTCAAGCGGTATGCGGACGATTGTCTCTACATCAAGGATCGCAAAAAATTGTTCGATCAGACCCGGAAGCAGCGGCGGGAACTGCATCGGCACTTCGAGAAGATGTTCGACGAATCGCCGGCGGTCGCCTCGGCCCTGGGGCTCAATGCCGAATTGAAGTTCGAAGTCCACGCCCTGCGTTGTTCGGCCCGCGTCAGCCCGGATGGGCGATACCTGCCGCAGATCATCGTCAGCCTCACTCAATCGCGCTGGATTCAGGTCGAGGGGCCGCATGGGACCGCCGCCCCGCACCTGTTTCGCGGCGGATCGACGATCATCGTCGATCTGACCGAACCGGCGATCAAGTACGTGATCTTCAAACGCATCGACAGCCAGACTCGAGAGCAACGGACCGCCGAGTTCCTCTCGCAGGCGCTGCGGGATCCGATTCGAGCGCTGTTGTTCAACCAGAATCAGGCCGAGCCCTTCGCGGCGCTCCACGCCCTGACCGACCTGGGCGATTGGTCATAGTCCGAAGGGCCCGGAAAATGCGAGAGACGCGAAGAAGCCGGCTCCTTCGCGTCTCTCATTGCTTTCGCGTCCTGATTCGTTAACCGTTCCCTCAACCTGCCCGCTTAAGGCTTCTCGGGCTTGGGAGTCTCGGGCTCCTCAGGCTTGGAGGGATCCTTGGGCTGTTCGCCGCTGCGTTTGAGCGTCGGACGCTCCGGCGGCTGCTCGGCGGAGGTATCGTCCGTTGACTTGTCGTCGCCGCTCTTCCCTGCCGGACGGCGCTTGAGAGTCGGCCGATTGGCCTGCGTATCAGCCGCTTTGCCGGGGCTGATCGAGATCAGGCGCGCCTTGACGTTGGTGAAATCGGAAGAGCTGATCTCATACTCCTGCTTGTCCGGGAAGCGCACGACCAGCGCGTTGACCGCCTTGATCCGGTCCCCGGTCATCGGATGAGTACTGAAGACCTTGGACATGGTGCCCGGTTTCTTCTTCTCCTTGGCTTCCAACTTCTCGAAGAAGGAGAGCATGGCCTGCGGATCGTACCCGGAAGCCCACAGGTACTGGGCGCCGAGCCGATCGGCCTCTTCCTCCGCGCCGCGCGAAAACTTCAGGAAGGTCAACGGAATCGCCAGTCCGGCCGCCTGCTGGATGGCAAACCCGCCGACTCCGCCCAGGAAGATCAGGGGGAGCGAGGCGTAATTGATCAGGCTGCCCTTCGAGGCCTGCTCCACACCGTGCCGTGCCGCCACATGCGCGATCTCGTGCGCGATGACCCCGGCCATCTCGGCCTCGTTGTCGGCCGCCTCCATGATCCCGCGGTTGATGTAGAGATGCCCGCCCGGCAACGCAAAAGCATTGATCACGCTGTCGTCGACCACCTTGATCGTAAACGGCACTTTGGCGTCCGAGTGCAGGACGAGATTCTGCCCCACCCGATTGACGTACTCGACAATGAGCGGATCGGTGACGAACTTCGCCTCCCGGTCATACTCGGCGGAGAGCTGACGACCGAGGGCGATCTCCTTGTCGAGAGAATAGAAATCGATTTGGCCCTTGTTGATGTCCCGCTTCCCGATCAGGAGCGGATTGTCCTTGTCATCCAACGGTTTCTGCTGCGCTTGCCCGAGTGCTGACGTCACGGCCAGCCCCAGCAGGATCAGAAGCGAACTCACTCTTTGTAAAAATCTGGTATTCATCTTTATCCCTCCGGCTTTTCGATCAGAGCTACTGCCTGCGTCTCTTTCTGTTGTCTCACTACCACCTGGCAATCGAGAGCAGGTGATTAGAATATAGCATCGCCCTTACAGGTGGAAGCGATTACAAGCCCTTGCCGCTATTTGCCCCGCTCTCCCACTTCTTCTGAAAGAACGTTCTTTTCTCTTCATCTTGCTCGGTTTTTGCAATATCGTGCGTCTGATAACCATAAGAAACCACGGCTCCACAAACAACATGTTGAACTTATCAACAGCCCATGCTCCACCCACATCCCATACGAAAATCTGATCTTATTCGGATTGCTGACATCTCATCACGGCAGCAGATCCCTATCAAATCTCGGGCCAAACCCCTCAGACCAACAGAGACCGTTCCCCACACTGGCCCAATCCGCCCCATTCCAAGGAACAACCAAATTGGCGGAAAATAATATCCCGAACGTTATCAGACGCACGAAATATCAAGCTCCTGAACGCCTTTATGCCCGACTCTTCATGCTATTCTCCAACTCAAGTGGACTAACTTCAAGCTCCTCGGGCACTACGCTGCTACCACCGCCGGCCTCAAACGCAGGCCGGATGCACAAAAGATGCACAAAAGTTGAGCCATAGCTATTTTGACACGCCTCGGAACGTCTCACCCGTTGTTCGCTTCAGTCTCTCTCAGCGGAAGCGGGCTCGAGTTGGTCAGAGCGATGCCAGGAAGGCCAGTACTTCGTCTCCTGCCCTGTAGCGCTGCACTGTTGGCCCCGCTGGAGCGAGCTTTTCGAGCGCGCGCTCCCTTGTTTTCAAATCCGCCTCCAGATAAATATGGGCAGTCTCAATACTCTCAGGCCCCAGCCAGAGGGCGATAACGGAGATATCCACGCCTGATTGGAGCAAATGCAAGGCGGTCGCGTGCCGAACTGTGTGCGTAGATATGTGTCGTGTCGATCGCGCAAACTCGGGCATTCGATCGACGCCTTTCTGAGGGCGCGCCGCAGAATCTGATTGGCTCCTTCAGTCGTGAGCTGTCCTCCACGAATACCTGGGAACGCAAGCTCTTGAGATTCGCCATCCAGAAGGAAGCCAAATTATGTCGAGGCATGACACTCGATTAGGCGGTAGAGGCACGTTGTACCAAGCTGCAACGCCTGGTTCGGCCTTGAGCCTACTCCTTCCCGAGAAGCAAGTCCACGACGCTCTGATTTTCTCACTTCTCGACGGGGGACAAAGTATGGGCATCGCGGGCCAGAAGCCAACTGCCATCGGGCTGCTTGCGGTACACAGTGATGCGATATCCGGCGAGTTGCCTCGCCTCTCCGCCGTCGCGCGGCGTCACCGACAACGCGTCCCGGCTTCGCGTGTAGGCGACTTCGCCGACGACCACAACCTCTTCCAATTCGCTTATACAACTAATCCGAACCTTTCGGTGGGCGGGCGAGAAGTTGGCGGAGAATCCAGCCCGATCGAACGGAGCCTGACCCGGATTGAGAAATACGACATCGTCCGCCATCAGCGTGAGCAAGCGAGCCAGATCGCCGGCGTTGACTGCATCAATCCAAGTCGAATGCACTTCGCGGATTTGTCGTTCATCAGAGCTCATCGGAAACCTCCGTCGCCAAGCAAAATGCTTGGCCGTATGAATTGGAAACTCGCGTGCGGCCTAACGCCTGAGCTAAGCCGCCCCGGAGGCCGAAGGCCGGAGGGGTCGGATTGAGCGATTTGTTAGACGCCCTCAAACGGCAACTAGCCAAGGCGCGGGTCTGCATCTGTTACAGGTGCTCATCGGGAAGTCTGCTGCCTCAGCTCTTGGGCGAGCCCGATGAGAATTCCTTCGGGGCCTCGGATGTAACAGAGCCGATATATGTCTTCGTACTGGACCACTTTGCCGACGAGCTCCGCGCCGCGTTTGCCGAGCCGGGCGAGCGTCTCGTCAAGGTCCTCCACGGCGAACATGACGCGTAGGTAACCGAGAGCGTTCACCGGGGCGCGGCGGTGATCGGCGACCACAGGTGGCGCGAGGAATCGGGAGATCTCGAGCCGGCTGTGACCGTCCGGTGTACGCATCATGGCAATCTCGACGCGCATGTCGCGCAATCCAGTGACGCCATCTGCCCAGTCTCCTTCGATTGGGGCGCGCCCCTCCAGCTCGAGGCCCAGTTCGGTGAAGAACTCAATGGCGGCATCGAGGTCTTCTACCACGATGCCGACGTTGTCCATACGCTTGACCGTCATGATCTCTCCTTGACTTCCAACTATATATTCTATGGCCCTGCGCCGTATAAAACGTCGAACTCCACATTTTATACGGCCATTGACTGCATTAAATCCGATTGTTATGCAGGCTGAGCGCCGCATCAGACTCAAAGCTAAATATCGCCGCGATAGAGTAGGATCTGCTTTCGGTAAGTTGGCTTACCGAAAGCAGATCTATCACAGCGCGGCCGGAAAGGCCAACACCTCATCCTCGGCCTGATAACGCCGCACCGTCAATCCGGCCGGTGCGAGCTTCTCCAATGCACGTTCCTTCGTCTTCAGATCCGCTCCCAGATAGATCTGGGTCGTCTCGATGCTCTCGTGTCCTAACCAGAGGGCGATCACCGAAATGTCCACACCCGATTGAAGTAGGTGCATGGCAGTGGCGTGCCGGACCGTGTGCGGAGAAATGCGCCGTCGCGTGACAGTCGTGTCCCAAGAACACTGGGAAAAACGAATGCCTTAGGAGATGCTATCGTCAAAGCCATGGAACGCCCCTCTTTCCATTTTTGGCCGCTAAATCCTCTGTTTTGAGCGCTCCGTTGAGGACTGCCAGATTCTGGGATCACGGTCCTCCCAGAGGGAAGCGGCAATAATGCCCAACCAGGATTGGCATTATCTTGAAACTTATTAGGGACTTGGGAATCAGCCCCCCATTGGCACTAATTGGTCTTGTCAGTCGGCGCGTGGCCAGGGACAATGTGCATTGATCAGTCTTGCACACTTAGTGTAGATTGCGTTTTCCAACGAGGCGCAGGCAACGCTAATCAGCGGCTTGTCTCCATCACGTACATCCCCGCCGTCAAGCGCCGACTTACGGCATCAGCCTCGTTATTTCGCCGACTGGCCAATAAAGGCATCAACAGATCTTCCGTTCAGACCAGACTGCACGGATCTCTCCTTTCATTCTCCCCATCGACAAATCATTGCCTGGTCATTGGTCTGGACAGGTCGAAGGAGTCCTCATGAAAGTTATAATATCCATCTGGTTAACCGCAGCCATGATGATTTTTGCCGTTGGTCGCCTACACGCTCAGGCCCCTGATCCAACGCCCGACCTCACAACCGCGACTCTTGAAGAGCTCATGAACATCGAGGTGACGTCGGTGTCGAAGAAAGAAGAGCAACTCTTTCAGGCCGCCGCAGCCGTCTACGTCATCACCCGGGAAGATATTCGCCGCTCCGGACTGACCAGCTTGCCTGAACTGTTTCGTCTGGTGCCGGGGATGGATGTGGCTCGAATTGACGGCAATAAATGGGCGATCAGCGTCCGCGGATTCAATCGTCGATTCGTCGATAAACTACTGGTGCTGGTCGACGGGCGCACGGTCTATTCACCGCACTTTTCCGGTGTGTTCTGGGAGGCGCAGCAACCACCGCTCGAAGAGATTGAACGGATCGAGGTCATTCGCGGTCCCGGCGGCACGCTCTGGGGTGCCAATGCGGTCAACGGCGTGATCAACATCATCACCAAACATGCCAAAGATTCGCAGGGCGGATTGATGACGGCGGGCGGCGGCTCGGAAGAACAGGGCTTTGCGAGCGCCCGCTACGGCGGAATGATCGGAGCCCACGCTCACTATCGCGCCTACGCCAGGTATTTCAACCGGAGCGGGCTGGTCAATGCCGCCGGATTCAATGCACACGATTGGCAAAACTGGGTGAGTGGAGGTTGGCGGGTAGATTGGAAGAGGTCCGAGCGCGATGCGCTAACAGTGCAGGCAGAGATCTACGATACCGGTTTGAGGGAGACCCAAACGACCATCAATCTGGCCGCTCCCTTTGCGCCGCCCGCTCTGTCACCCGGAGAATTGACGGGTGGAAATGTGTTGGGGCGCTGGGACCATCTCTTCTCGGACCGGTCCAACACCACCCTCCAGATCTACCTCAACCGTCTGCACCGCGCAGTCTATGATGTGACGGAACATGAGGACACGCTTGACGTCGATTTCCAGCATCGTCTGGCCGTCAAACGGCAGGAGATCGTGTGGGGACTCGGTTACCGTGTGACCTCTGATCGGCTCGACGAC
>DATEFT010000251.1:0-2927 GCA_035280505.1 Blastocatellia bacterium
CGTAATGCGAAGGCGGCATTGAAGAGGAACGGCTTGTTATTGTTGAACGAGATGTATGGGAAGAGCCTGCCGGTACATCTCACGTTCGGGTTGCTGGAAGGCTGGTGGAGATACGAAGACGCGGCGTTGAGGGTGGAGGGCTCGCCGGGGCTGAGCCGTGAAAGCTGGAAGAGAGTGTTGGAGCAGGAGGGATTTCGAGGAGTGAGCTTTCCGGCGGCGGCAGCACATGAGTTAGGGCTGCAGATCATTATGGCGGAGAGCGATGGACTGATCCGCCAGCGGCTGGAGATAGCCGGGGAGGCGGCAGTCAGGACGCCGCGGCGAGTGGCGGAGAAGGCATGGACCGCCGCGCCGGGGATTCCACGGCCGGCGCAGCCGCGCAGATCCGCTCAATCAGCGTCTCAAAGCGGATCGACGCCAGCCGTCGAAGGAGCGTTGCTGCGTGAAAAGGCTATCGGGTATTTGAAGAGTCTGATCGGAAAAACGCTGAAGATCGATGTGGATCTGATCGACGCCGGCGAACCGCTGGAACACTACGGAATCGACTCGATCGTGGTCGTGCAACTGACCGAGGCTTTGAGAGAGTCGATCCCGAACGTGAGCAGTACGGTCTTTTTTGAGTATCAGAATATCGAGAGACTGGTTGAGCACTTGATCGCCAATGAGCGGGAGGCGTTGCTGAAACTGGTCGGGTTGAATGGCGCGGCCCTGGCGCCGGCCGCGCCGAGCGCCGAGCATCAGGCCGGCCGACCGGCGAAGGTCGCGCTGCAGGGCGCGAGACGGCGAGGGCGGCAAGCAGTAATAAGATCACTGGCCCCTGCGCCTTCGGCAAATGCAGGACGGGAGATTGCGATTATCGGATTGAGCGGCCGGTATCCGCAGGCGAGCGACGTGGAACAGTATTGGGAGAATTTGAAAGCCGGAAAGGACTGCATTGTGGAGATTCCCGCCGAACGCTGGTCTCTGGAAGGATTCTACTGCGAGGATCAAGAGCAGGCGATCGCGACGGGCCGGAGTTACAACAAATGGGGCGGGTTTGTCGAAGGATTTGCGGAGTTCGATCCGCTCTTCTTCAATATTTCGCCGCGAGAAGCGGAGGGGATGGACCCGCAGGAGCGGTTGTTCATGCAGGCGTGCTGGGAGGTGATCGAAGACGCGGGATACACGCGAGAGATGCTGGCCCGGCGTCATGGAGGAAGGGTGGGTGTCTTCGCCGGGATCACGAAGACGGGGTTTGACCTGTACGGGCCGGAGTTGTGGAGGAGGGGAGAAGCGGCGTTTCCACATACGTCGTTCAGCTCGGTTGCGAACCGGGTGTCGTATTTTATGAACTGGAACGGGCCGAGCCTGCCGATCGATACGATGTGCTCGGCGTCGTTGACGGCGATCCATGAGGCGTGTGAACACCTGCTGCGGGACGAATGCGAACTGGCGATTGCGGGCGGCGTCAATCTGTACCTGCACCCGAGCACTTATGTGATGTTGTGCAGCACCAGAATGTTGTCGCCGGGCGGACAATGCAGAAGCTTTGGAGACAGGGCGGACGGAATGGTGCCCGGAGAAGGAGTGGGCACGGTGCTGCTGAAACGATTGTCGCAGGCGGAGGCCGATGGCGATCGGATCTACGGGGTGATTCGGGGCAGCAGCATCAACCATGGCGGCAAGACCAACGGCTATACAGTCCCGAATCCGGTGGCGCAGAAACAGGTGGTCTGGAATGCGATCTCCAGGGCGGGAGTGGATGCGCGAGCGATCAGTTACATCGAGGCGCACGGAACGGGGACCGAGTTGGGTGACCCGATCGAGATCGCCGGTTTGACCCAGGCTTTCAGGGAACAGACTGGGGATCAACAGTTCTGCGCGATCGGCTCGGCCAAATCGAATATTGGGCATTGTGAGAGCGCGGCGGGGATTGCGGGCCTGACCAAGGTGTTGATGCAGATGAAGTACGGGCAGTTGGCGCCGAGCCTGTACACGGAAGAGCTCAATCCGAATATCGATTTCGAGAAGACGCCGTTCGTGGTGCAGCGAGAGTTGAGCGAATGGAGACGGCCGCGGATCACGGTGGCGGGGCAGACGAGGGAGTATCCGCGGATGGCGGGAATCTCGTCGTTCGGCGCGGGCGGCGCCAATGCCCACCTCATCGTCGAAGAGTATCTCGGCCGGGAACGCCACGCGGCGGCGGCCGTGGACGCTGCCCGTCCGGCCGTAATCGTGCTATCGGCCAAGACCGAGAGTCGGCTCAAGGCGCGAGCCGATCAATTGCTGAACGCGATTGAGGGCCAAGGCTACGGCGACGCCGATCTGCCGAATATCGCCTATACGTTACAGATAGGCCGCGAGGCCATGGAGCATCGGCTGGCATTCACCGTCAGTTCGCTGCGGGAACTGCGGGAGAAGTTATCTCGCTATACGAGAGGTGATGAATCGATCGAAGAGTTCTATCGGGGGGAGGTCAAGCGTAATAAGGAAGCGTTGGCGTTGTTTATGGCGGACGAAGATCTGCAAAGCGCCCTTGACGCCTGGGTTGAGAAGAGGAAGTACGGCAAGTTACTGGATTGTTGGGCGAGGGGCCTGACGATCGATTGGAACCGGCTGTATGAGCAAAACCGGCCCCGGCGCATTTCGTTACCGGCTTATCCGTTTGCTGGAGAACGGTACTGGATACCTCGGACCGGATCGACCGAAGCGGCTTCGTTTGCCATGACCGGCGGCGGCCTATCGGTGCTGCATCCCCTGCTCCACGTGAACACTTCGGATTTCAGCGGGCAGCGGTACAGTTGCACCTTGAGCGGAGAAGAGTTCTTCCTGAGAGATCACGTGATCCAGGGGCGGCAGGTCTTGCCGGGAGCGGCCTATCTGGAGATGGCGAGAGCGGCGTTGGAGAAGTCCTGGGGCTGGACCGCGCGCGGCGCCGGAGAAGGTGA
>DATEFT010000252.1:0-3051 GCA_035280505.1 Blastocatellia bacterium
CAAAGGACCACGGTAGAGGTCAAACGGGCTGCGCCGCAAGGTCTTAGGCAGTGAAGCGGCCCGTGCTATGTGATATCGGCAAGCGCTGGAAGAATGAGATGGATACCTCGTTGAGCGCGCCGGAACCCACCAATCATATCCAGAAAGTGAGCGAGCGAGATCAACAGTGTGATTGAAGCAACCCGTAGGTTATCAGATCGAGGAAGGTTCGAGTGGAATTATTATGCTTCATCTCGCAGGATGAGGCTTCGGAGGAGAGCATGAAAGAACAAGAGATCAGGACGCAACATCAAGGACAGAACCTCACTCAACCAGGAGGTGAGGCGAAAGGATCGGCGGCGGCCGATCTTTGGCAAAGTATATCGGATGAGATTCAGGAAAGAGCGGTTTCATTCTCCCCGAAACTTCCGGACCTGGTCTGTTTTTCACATCTACGCTGGGATTTCGTTTATCAGAGGCCGCAGCATCTGCTGAGCCGTTGCGCGCGCGAGCGCCGCGTCTTTTTCGTGGAAGAGCCGGTCTTTGACGGGGCGACGCCGGAGTTGGAGATCAGCCGGCGCGACGATGGGTTATGGGTGGTCGTGCCGCATCTGCCGCGGGGTCTGGACGAAAATCAGGTCGCCGCCTTGCAGCAATCGTTACTGCTCGACGACCTCTTCCTGGCGCGCAATATCACTAACTATATCCTCTGGTACTACACGCCGATGGCCCTGGGATTCACGCGTCATCTCGAACCGCTGACGATAATTTATGATTGCATGGATGAGCTTTCGGCCTTTAGAGGGGCGCCGCCCAATTTGCGGCAGTTGGAGGCGGAGCTGCTCGAAATTGCCGATGTGGTCTTTACCGGCGGTTACAGTCTGTACGAGGCCAAATCCGGGCGGCACCGGAATGTTCATCCGTTCCCGAGCAGCATCGACGGCGCGCATTTTCGCAAAGCCCGAGTGATCCGGGTGGAGCCGGAGGATCAGGTGGCCATCGCCCATCCGCGGATCGGGTTTTGCGGCGTGATCGATGAGCGGATGAATCTGCAATTGATTGGGGAACTCGCCGACAGGCGGCCCGATTGGCAACTGGTGATGATTGGACCGGTGGTCAAGATCGATCCGGCGGAACTGCCGCGCCGCGCCAACATTCATTATCTCGGGTGCAAACAATACCAGGAGCTTCCCGCTTACCTTTCGGGATGGGAGGTCGCGATGCTTCCGTTTGCGCTCAACGAATCGACCCGGTATATCAGTCCGACCAAAACGCCCGAGTATCTGGCCGCCGGTCTGCCCGCGGTCTCGACTTCGATCAACGATGTCGTGCACCCCTACGGGCAGCAAGGATTGCTCAAGATCGCCGATACGGGGGCTGAATTCGTCAAGGCCATCGAGTTCCTGCTGGGCGAGGAATTCGACCGCGCTGAGTGGCTCGCTCAGGTCGACAAGATGCTGGCCTTCAATTGCTGGGACCGCACCTGGTCGCGGATGATGAATCTGGTCGAGATGTCCGTTCAAAGGCGGCGCCCCGAAGTGGTCGCGCCGGAATCGCTGGCCGGCTCCCCGCTCCCGCCCATCAGAAATCACCCAAGAATCTCTCCTTCGACGGCCGATTAATACTTTGTTGACGAAGCTCTTTGGGCTTCTCTTCAACTGCGGAACACGCGAGCGACGCGGCAAGCGGACGTTCGCGTCTTTCGCCGTCGAGCCACCGGTTTGGTTAAAGGAGAAACAATCTTGTTCGATTTTCTGATTGTCGGAGCCGGGTATGCGGGGAGCGTGCTGGCCGAGCGGCTGGCACGCGAAGCCGGAAAGAAGATCTTGCTGATCGACAAGCGGTCTCACATCGGAGGCAACGCCTACGATCATTATAATAATGCGGGCATTCTGGTCCACCGATACGGCCCGCATATTTTTCACACGAATTCACGCGAGGTCTTCGAATATCTCTCCCGCTACACCGAGTGGCGCCAATACGAGCATCGCGTGCTGGCGAGTGTGGACGGGCAGCTCCTGCCGATCCCGATCAACCTCGATACCACGAACCGGCTCTATGGCCTGAACCTGACTTCATTTCAGTTGGAGGCATTTTTCGATTCGATGGCGGAGGCCAAGGACCAGATTCGCACCTCGGAAGATGTCATCGTCAGCAAAGTGGGCCGCGACCTATACAACAAATTCTTCCGCAATTACACACGTAAACAATGGGGGCTGGATCCATCGGAACTCGATGCGCAGGTGACGGCCCGCGTCCCGGTCCGAACGAACCGCGACGACCGCTATTTCACCGACTTCTATCAAGCGATGCCGAAGTACGGTTACACACGGATGTTCGAGAATATGCTCGACCATCCGAGCATCAAAATCATGCTCAACACCGATTACCACGAGATCGAGAGCCTGATTCCATTCCGCGAGATGATCTATACCGGGCCGATCGACGAATTCTTCGATTTCCGATTCGGACGGCTGCCTTATCGCTCGCTCGAATTCCGGCATGAGACCTGGGACCGGGAGTATTTTCAATCGGCGCCGGTCGTCAACTACCCGAATGAGCAGGAATATACGCGTATTACCGAGTTCAAGTACCTGACCGGGCAGAAACACGAAAAGACGAGCATCGTCTACGAATATCCACGAGCTGACGGCGATCCGTACTATCCGGTGCCCCGCCTTGAAAACCGGGAACTATACAAAAAATATAAGGCTCTGGCTGATGCGACGCCGAGTGTGCATTTTGCCGGGCGGTTGGGAACCTATCAGTACTACAACCAGGATCAGGTTGTCGCACAGGCGCTGACGCTTTATAAGAATATCCATATTGCATCATAAAGGCGGAAGGGGGTGCTGAACCGAACTGTTCCCCGGGATTTTAGATCATCATCGTGTTTAAAAGTTTTTTTCAAGCCGGATTCGAAGCCGCCACCGGTTATAATCGCCATCGGCAGTGGATAGATCAGATTGCCGCCACGCAACATGATCTGCAGATCGACGATGATTACCGGCGGTTGCGGGACGCGGGGCTGCTGACGGCGCGCGAAGCCGTGCGGTGGCCGCTCGTCGATCA
>DATEFT010000253.1:0-29692 GCA_035280505.1 Blastocatellia bacterium
GCCGGGCGACCCGGGTGGATCCGATGATCGCCCTGCGGTACGAGTAGGCGCGAGCGGTCACATCGGCTCCTCTTTACTCAAGACGATCGTTTCGCGGTAGGTCGCATAGGTGGCGCGTCCGTTCAATTTCGCCGGGCTGAATTTATACTGTCTGAAAGCTTCGACCGCCTTGGGCTTCAGACCCGGATCGGGCGCATCGAGCACCTTCACGTTGGTGACCAGTCCCTCCGGCGTGATGATGGCCTCCATCGTGATCGAGCCCTTGACCTGCGCGCTCTCCGGGAATTTGATGGGAATCCGGGCCAGGATCGCGGGCATGATGAAGGTGTCGCTCTCGTTCAATTCGACCTTCGCGCCGAACTGGTCGGTCGGGCGCGAGATGTCCGAAGGTTTGTTGGCCAGGCTCCGGGCGGTCTGGACGGCCGGAGTGATCGTCACCAGCAGGCCGCGTTTCTCAGCCACTCGTTCGGGGCCGTTCGGTCCGGCGAATTCGCGCACTCCGAACTCGCCCTTGCCTCCGCGGATCATGACCGTCTCGAAGCTATTGACCGCCACGCTCTTCACCTCCACCAGCGTCTGGTTGTCGAACTGGGCGGTGAAATCGAAGGTGACGTCGGTCTTCGTGATGATGCGCGGGACGACGGTGAAGGTGAACGGTTTGTTGTTCATCGGCTGCGTGTCGGTGAAACTCTCGCCTTCCCTCAGGCCGATCGTGCGGATGTGACGGATCTTGACGCTCTCCGCTCCGAAATTTCGCGTGATGTAATCGGCCTCTTCCTTGGGATCCGACAGGGTCGACTTGAGCGTGTTGACCTGGTCGAACTGTTTCGAACGGACATCGTCGAACTGATAGATCGCGACGGTCATGCCCACGCCGTATTCGTTTTTGCGCAGCAACTGGGCCTGGGCCGTCATCGAGAGGGCGCAGAAGACGGGCGCTATCAACAGGGCGATGGCCAGCCTGCGGTCAAGAACCGGCCTGGTCAACCTCTGGTTCTCCAGTCTCGGCATTTTTCTTCTCCTCCAGTAATAATTGGTATGTTTCGCGTTTCGAGAGGCGGCGCGTGCGAGCCGCTTCCTTGATCGCGAGATTGCGGCTCAAACCCTTTTCACGCATGAGGCTTTCAATCTGTTCCCCGACCGATCCACCCTCGACCCTGGCTAAATTATCATCGCTGGCTCCGGCGATGACAAGCGTCATTTCACCGCGTGGTTCCTGGATCGCCAGTTGGGCGCTAATCTCCGAGAGCGTGCCGCGAATGAACTGTTCGTAGAGTTTGGTCAATTCCCGGCCCAGGGCCGCCCGGCGGTCGCCCAGGATCTCCCGGGCGTCGACCAGCGACTCGCCGATTCGATGCGGCGCTTCGTAGAGGACCAGCGTCGCCCGCTCGGATCTCAGCTCTTCGAGCCGCGTTCGCCGCGCCTGTTTTTTGGGCGGCAGAAATCCGGTGAACAGAAAGGCATCGGTCGGGAGCCCGGACGCGATCAGGCCCGTGATCATGGCCGTCGCCCCGGGGATGGGGACCACGGTCACGCCGTGCTCGATGGCCGCCGTCACGACGCGATAGGCCGGATCGGAGATCCCGGGGGTCCCCGCGTCGGTCACCAGCGCGATCTTTTCTCCGCGCTTCAGACGCTCCGCCAGCTCGACCGCGCGGGCCTGTTCATTGTGGTCGTGATAGCTGACGGTCGGTTTCTTGATGCCGAAATGGTCGAGCATCCTTCGGGTGTGCCGCGTGTCTTCACAGGCGATCAGGTCGACCTCCTTGAGCACGCGCAGGGCGCGCAGCGTGATGTCTTCAAGATTTCCAATGGGCGTGGCGACCAGGTACAACATAGCGGCTCAATCTGAATGTTCCAATCCGGTTTTTCGGGGCGGTCCTTAAACCCTATTTTGCTTTTGTTTGTTGGACCGTCTTTGTGTTTAAATCGAATCCGTTGGGATCTTACTGAATTAACCGATGATTGAGAAGGAGACACCGAAGATGCGTCTGTTCAGGATGACTGCCGTTCTATCTATCATTTTGATCTTGCTGGCCCTGGCGACCACGCCGCGATCCGGAGCCCGGACGACCGGGATCTTCGATCCCCTGTCGGCGGGTCCGTATCCGGTGGGCGTGACCACCACGGTCTTTATCGATCACTCGCGCACCGACGCGCTGACCAAGGAGGACCGCACGCTGGTCACCGAGATCTGGTATCCGGCGACCGACGACGCCCGCGATCTGCCGAAGAATAAATTTTCCAACTTCATCCCCGGCGGCATCAATCCCCTGATGGACTCGTTCTTTAAACTCGCTTTCAAGAAGACGGCGGCGGAGATCGATGCGATCTTTTGGAACTACTCGGTGCGGGACGCCCGCGTGCGGGACGGTAAGTTCCCGCTCATCGTCTTCTCGCATGGCAACCGCAGCATTCGCAATCAGAGCACCTTCTGGTGCGACTATCTGGCCAGCCATGGCTATGTGGTCGTCTCTCCGGATCACACCGGGAACGCGGCGCTGGCCATGATCAAGGGGCAGCCGATCCTGTTCCAGGATAAAGAGAAAGAGCATTCGGCGCTGGACCGGCCCAAGGATCTGAGCTTTCTGTTGGATCAGATGAAGTTATGGAACGGCGGCGCGGACAGCCGGTTCGCCAACAAGCTGGATCTGAGTAAACCCGTCGTGGCCGGCATGTCGTTCGGTTCCTACACCGCGATCCGCACGGCCGACGCCGATCCCAGGTTCAAGGCCATGATCGGGATGGCCTATGCTCCCGACACCCACACCAATCTGGAGGTCCCCTCGCTCTACATGCTGGGCGGCGAGGAC
Source organism: Blastocatellia bacterium (assembly GCA_035280505.1). GTDB lineage: Bacteria > Acidobacteriota > Blastocatellia > RBC074 > RBC074 > JAKEHZ01. The sequence goes on from DATEFT010000253.1 coordinate 2,814, forward strand.
CGCACGATCGGTCTCAAGGGCAACGCCAGCATCCGCGCGAATTACGCCCAGCACACCGGCCCCTCGTTCCTGCTGGAACTGCGAAACGGCGGCCATTACTCATTTACAGACATCCCCAAGATCGATAAGAATTTCAATGATGGTTCCGGGCAGGGCAAGCGGCTTGCCAACGGCGAGGCCTTCACCTATACCTCGATGGAGAAGACTTTTCAGATCGTCAATTCATACAGCGTGGCGTTTCTCGGCTATTACGTCAAAGGGGAGCGCGACTACCTGCCGTTTATGTCGAAGAATCATTGGCCGGACGAGATGAATTGGGAGCTGAAGGGAGTGGAACGCAATCAGGTCTCCAGCCTGGAGCCGAACCGGTAGGCGGCGCCCGCCCGTGGCGCCCGTTGGTCTTGATAATGGAGGGTCCGATGCCTAGAAATCTTTCTCTACTCGCGTTGGTCTTCTGTGCTCTGACGCAGAGCGCGCAGCAGGCCCAAACCACGTTTGATCTGCAACCATTCAGACCTGGACAACAACAGAGTCAGACCTCGACCCCAACTCCCGCTCGCGTCCCGGTTTCCAAAACTCTCGAACGCTCGCTGACCGGGGAGCAGTTCGCCCAATTGGTCGAGAAGTTTTCGGAACCGAACGGTTATTTCGATACCGACAATCTGATCTCCAACGAGGCTTCGTATCTGCACGTGCTCGGCCGGATGCGGCAGATGAAGATCTCGGGCGGCGCCTACCTGGGCGTCGGGCCCGATCAAAGCTTCTCCTACATTGCGCAGATTCGACCCGAGATCGTCTTTATCGTCGATATTCGCCGCGACAACCTGCTGCAGCACTTTCTTTTCAAATCGCTCTTCCAACTCTCGCGCAACCGGATGGAGTATCTCTGCCTGCTCTTCGGCAAGCCGGTCCCGGCGGATCTGAAGACGTGGGACTCCCGTCCGATTCAAGAGATCGTCGCCTATCTCGAGAAGGCTCCGGCCAAACGGGAGCTGCTGGACGGGACCCGGAGCACGATTCAAGCCGCGGTCAAGAATTTCGGCCCCAAGCTCGAAACCTCGGAACTCGAGACGATCGGCCGGATTCACGCGGCGTTCTTCGACGGCGGGCTGGATCTGAAATTCACCAGCAAAAACCGGCCGCCGCGCCACTACTATCCCAGTTATCGCGACCTGCTGTTGGAGAAGGATCTGACCGGAAAACTGGGCAACTATCTGGCCAATGAAGAGGACTTTCTGTTTCTGAAATCGCTGGAGGAACGGAACCTGGTCATTCCGGTGGTCGGCAATCTGGCGGGCGATCACGCGCTCAAGAGCATCGCGCAGTTCCTGGCCGAACGGGGCGTGCGCGTCTCGGCCTTCTACACCTCCAATGTCGAGTTCTACCTCATGCGCGGAGACGACTTCGACCGTTTCGCCGGCAATGTCAAGATGCTGCCGCGCGATGAGAAGAGCCTCCTGATCCGCAGTTACTTCAATGGAACCTGGGGGTATCCCCATCCGCAATCGGTCAACGGTTATTACAGCACCCAGCTTCTGCAGACCATGGACAGCTTCATCAAGGAGCAGGGCAACGGCGGATACCAGTCATATACCGACGTCATCAGCAAACATATTCTGGAATTGAAGTAGCCGAAGAAGTATAGAGAAGTCGGGGAAGTTTAAGGATCGGCGCGCCTTCGGCGCCCCGATCCTGCCCACAAAATCCGCCGCGGCCAACGATCTCAAATCTCAAATCTTCAGCGTGGGATGGCCCAGGGGATCACGAACGCATAGAACATCACCACCAGCCCGATCAAGGCGGCCAGCACGATGCTGTGTTTGAAGACGGCCTTGAAGATCGCGGCTTCATTGCCGACCTGATGCGTGGCCGTGCTGGAGACGACGATCGATTGGGCGTCGATCATCTTGCCCATGACTCCGCCGGCGGAGTTGGCCGAAGCCATCAGGATCGGACTCAGCCCCAGTTGTTCCGCCGTCACCTTCTGCAAATTGCCGAAGAGCGCGTTCGATCCGGCGTCGGTTCCGGTGAGGGCGACTCCGAGCCAGCCCAGCATGGTGCCGAAGAACGGATAGAGGAATCCGGTTCGCGTCAAACTCAGTCCCAGGACCGTATCCATGCCTGAATAGCGCGTGATGAACGCCAGCCCGACCATAAAACTGATGGCCAGCAGCGACGGGACCAATTCTCTGACGGTGACCACGAAGATCCGGAAGGTCTTGCGCCGGGGCAGGCCGAGCAGCGCCGCGGCGACGATCGCGGCGATGAAGATCGCCGTGCCCGGCACCGAGATAAAGTTGAAGTCGGCGATCGCGGCTTCCGGTGTCGGCACCGGGGCCACCGGCGGGGCTTTCAAGACCGCATTGTGCAGGAAGGGCATGGGTTGCTTGAGCCAGTCGAAGACCAGATGCCTGTTGATGGACGGCAACGCCGTGACGAAGATGAAGGCCGAGGCCAGCACGAACGGCGACCAACCCTTGAGAACGGTCGCGGTCGAATGCCGCACCACCTCCTGGGTCACGGCCGATTCGTTCTCCAGAATCGTCCGGGGTCTCCAGAACTTCAGAAAGGCCACCATGACCAGCAGCGAGAAGAGGGAAGCGACGACATCGACCAGGTTGTTGTCCTGGTAGTTCGACCAGTAGAACTGCATCGACGCGAAGGAGAGGCCGCTCACGGCCAGGGCCGGCCAGACGGCGAGGGTCTCCCGCCAGCCGACCATGCTCCGCACCAACCAGAGCGGCAGAATCGCGGAGATCGGCGGCAGGATTCGCCCGGTCATGATGCTGAGCGCCATCTCGGGCAGCCCGGTCACACCGGTCAGGACGCGCAGCGGATTGCCGGCGGCCCCCCAGGCGACCGGCGCGGTGTTGGCCACCAGACAGAGCGTCGCCGCCTGAAAAGGTTTGAATCCGAGCCCGATCAGAAAGGCTCCGGCGATGGCGACCGGCGCCCCTCCTCCTCCCGTGCCCTCGAGAAAGGCGCCGAAACAGAAGGCGATCAGGACCAACTGCAGCCGCCGGTCCGACGAGAGCGAGGCGATCGACTCTTTCATGACCTGGAACTGGCCGGTTTCGACCGCCACGTTATAGAGGAAGATCGAGGCGATGATGATCCAGGCGATTCGGAAGAAACCGAAGATCACCCCGAGCAGCCCGGCGGTGCCGACCATCGGGGCCGGCATTCCGAAGACCGTCAACGCCAGGACGACGGAGGCCAGCATTCCGCAGAGGGCCGAAACCCAGACTCGCCGCTTGAGCACGACCAGCACGAAGAAGAGCGTAATCACCGGCAGGGCCGAGACGGCGGTCGAGAGCGGCCAGGAATGCAATGGATTGTAATCTTGGGTCCAGGTCATCATCGTCGTCCTAGTATCTCCAGCTCGTCACATCCGCGCCGGCCGGAGCGGACTTCTTGATTCGTTCGAGGATTTTGGGAACGTACATCTGGTTGTATCGGAGACGGGAGAGATAATTGGGTCGGGTGTGGTCGCCGTTCCAGCAGTGCTCGGCGCGATCTCCGTAATCGACCTCGCCGCCGTAGAACGGCGTGGTGGTGCCCTTCAAAAACTCCTCGACCAGGTACACGGCGTTATTCAGGTAGTAGTTGTCCATATCGCCGCAATAGATGTGAATCTTTCCCTCGAGCTTCGGACCGAGCGTCCGCCAATCCCGTTTCAGAATGTAGCCGAGGTCGTAATGTTCTCTCCAGTACTCGGCCACCGAGCGATCGATCTCGCCCGTCAGCTTGTTCCAGATTCTCTTCGGATAGCCGTCCGGCCCCACCGGAGAGTAGACCGCCTCCCAGATATCCCACTGTTCGCCCGAACGGCTCTTCGTGCCCAGGACCAGCTCCCGGTGATTCATCTCTTCGAGAGTGGCGGTCAGATGTCCGAGATAGTTCCGATGTCCCGGGCGCGGCGTTCGTTTCCAGGGGCCCTCCGGATAGTAGGCATTCTGGTCTTCGTAGATGTTGACGACGGTGTAGGCGCGGAAATCGATCGGATCCGGACAGGCGGCGAAACATCCGTTGTACATCTCCGGATAGAACATCTGGGTGGCCAGGGCCTCCCAGCCGCCGGTCGAGCCGCCGTAGGTGAACCGCGCCCAACCCTGGCCCAGGCCTCGGAACTTCTCTTCGAGGTAGGGGATCAGTTCCTGATTGATGGCATCGCCGTACGGGCCCAGATTGGCCGAATTGACCGCATACGAATCGTCGTAGAAGGGATTGGCATGCTGGATCTCGATGACCACGAACCTGGGATATCCGGGACCGGTCCATTCCTGATAGAACTTGTAGGCCTCTTCCTGCTGAATTCGATTGTACCCCTTGATCTTGAATCGGTCGTTGTAATCGGGCTCCAGCTTGGGATCCGGCGGCGTTTCGCGAAAACCTCCGAAGGTCTGCGGGAAATGGCCGTGAAAGACCATCAAGGGATATCGGGCCTGCGGATGCTCGTCGAAACCATGCGGCAAGAGGACGCAGGCCCCCAGATAGATCGGCCTTCCCCAGAACTCCGTCAACTTCTTGCTCTGGATTTTGACGTGCTTGATATATTTGGTATCGGCCGGAGGCGGGATCGGGGCGATCTCCTGATCGAGGGTGATCGGGATGGTCGTCGCTTGATTCGGATCGATCTTGACGGAGACCGGTTTACTGTAGAGGTTTCCGGGCGCCAGATTCCAATGCTGCCCCTCGCCGCGATCCATGGGCAATTTGACGGTGTGGCCGTCGGCGCGCCGAAACGTCTCGTATCTGTGCAGGAGGGCCTGAACCCAATAGGTGCCGGCGGGAATCTGTTGCAGGCTCTTCACCGGATATCCGAAAACGCCCTGATCGAAGAAGGCGCTCTGGCCCGGGCCCAGGCCGTCGACATCGATCCCGAAGATCTGCTGCGTCCCGGGCGTGTCGTTGATCTGGGTGCGCGGCTCTTTCGATCCATCGGTCGAGATCATCAGCAGCAATCGCCCGTCGAGCGGGCTCTTGCTGCGTTCGGCGGGGAAAGAGACGGCGAATCGCAATCCTCCTTGGGCCTGCAACTCTTTGACCTCTCCCTTGAACGACAACAGGAATAACGCCACCGCCAGATAGACGGAGACCCTCGCAATCTCTTTCCGACGCATGACCACCTCCCGAATTGTCAATTACCGCGATGGTTATTGGATGATTATTGAATAATGCGGGTCGCCTGATGGGCTACCATCCGCCACTTCCCGTTTTCCAGGGCATAGGCGTGTAGATATCGGGCATTGGCCGACACTTTGTTCTCGCCGTTGGAGAAGCTGACCGTCCAGCGGCAGGTGACCAGCGCCGTCGTGCCGTAGATGCTGACCTTGATCTCTTCCCGTTTCATCGACTGGTACTTGGAAAAACCCGATTTGATGTTGTCGATGTAGGCCTTCTTGTTATCGACGCTGCCGTTGGAATGGGTGTAGATCAGGGTCTCGGCATAGAGCCCGTCGAGTTTAGCCGCATCCCCTTTGAGTAGCGCCTCCTCCCACTCCTGCTCCGCCTTCAAAACCGCCTGTTCGGACTTGTTCTCCTGCGCGAAGACGAATGACGTGACCGACAGCAGCAGACAGGTAACTAGCATCAATTTTTTCATAGCGATGGACCTTTCCCTTGAAAAGCTTGGCGACAGCTCTGGTTGTGTTTCGGTTTTACTACTTTGATCCCACCGGGAGGTTGGGGCAGATCCGGCAGTTGCGGTCAATGTTGCCAAAAAAGTCCGGGGAAGTCTAGAAAAGTCCAAACCGCAATAGATAAGACTTCTCTAGACTTTCCCGGACTTTTCCGGACTTCTCTAGACTTCATTAATCAGCAGGTCGCTGTACGAATCCCGGCGCCGGATCAATTGCACGTCACCGTTCTCTTCGATCAGGACGGCTGCCGGAAAGGGCTGGCCGTTGTAGGCCGTCATCTGCGACATGGTGTAGGCGCCGGCATTGAGCATGGCGATGATCTCGCCGGCCTGGGCCTGGCCCGGCAGCAACCGGTAATCGGGCAGATGGCGGTCCCCGTGGAGATCGAAGTAGACGTCGCCGCCGTCGCAGAGCGGTCCGGCCAGGCGATAACGGGCGGTGTGCGGTTCGTCGGCGCGCGAGGCGTTTACGGCGTGATAGTACCAGTGATACATCACCATCGAGAGCATGAGGTTGTACCCGGCGTCGGTCAGGATCCAATCTTCGCCGGTCTCGGGTCGATGTTTGAGATTGCGGACCGTCGAGAGAATGGTGACGGCATCGGCGATTACGGAGCGGCCCGGTTCCATCACGATCTCCAGGTCCTCCAGCAACTGTTCGGCGCCGGCCTGAGCGGCCGAAGCGCGCAGGCTCCCGATCGCGGCCTTGAGGGTCTCGTGGGAGGTCAGGTCCGCGCCCAGCATGGCGCGCTCGGGCTCGCTGATCTCACCGGCCTGGGTATCGTCGCGCAGGTAGTTGACCGGAATGCCGCCGCCGATGTTGAGGTGCTGCAGCCGATGGCCGGTTTCGCGATGCAGCCAGAGCAGGTGCTCCCACATGGCCCGCGACGCTTCCTCGTAGGGATGGGAGTCCGGCGTCTGCGAACCGACGTGAATATGCAGGCCGACCAGATTGATCAGGTCCGGATGTTGGAGCGCGCGCTGCATCATCTCCCGGGCCTGCGACGGCGAGACGCCGAACTTCGACGTGTAGAGCGCCGTCTGCAGCCCCGCGTGCGAGCGCGTGCCGACTCCGGGGACCAGGCGCACCGAGACGTTGGCGCGCTTCTTCAGTTTCGCCGCGACCTGTTCGACCAGCTCCAGCTCGAACGGAGAATCGAGGTTGATCGTATAGATCCCGGCCTCGATCGCCTCGGCCAACTCCTTCTCGGTCTTCGAGACGCCGTTCATCTCGATCTGATCGGGCCTGAATCCCGCGCGCAGCGCCTTGAACAACTCGCCGCCCGAATTGACCTCAACGTCGCTGCCCGCCGCCCGGACCACCCGCAACACGCCGAGCAGGTTATTGGCCTTCGACGCATAACAGAGCTTGAGCTTCGGATGATGTCTCTTCGCTTCCAGCAGTTGCGCGATGTTGCGCCGAATGCGCGGCGCGGAGATGACGAATAACGGCGTGCCGAACTCTCGGGTGAGCGTCGTGACGTCGACGCCGTCGATGTGCAGGTGCCGGTTGCGGGCCTCCAGGTAGCCGGGAATGGCCCAACCTGATTGGGAAGAAGTCGGATTATCGATCACTAAAAAAGACCTCGGTAGTTGGTTGTCAAGCTAGGCGCTGACTACGTCGCGCCCGCAAAAGCGGCAGACGCGGGCCGCCAGTTTGATCTTCTCCGCGCAGTGCGGACAGTCCTTATGATTCTTGCTGTCTCTCGAGAGGACGACGGCGATCACGACCGCCGCCAGGATCAACAGCATCATCAATTCAGGCATTCCCAGTCCAAATAAGATCAGCATGAGCTATTCTCCTTCGTTCGAGTATTGAGACTTCAAACTGCCGTGAGTAGTTCAATTGCTCTGGAAATGATGAATCCGGTTCGGCTCAGCGCCGCGGCGGCCGCTTCGCGATCGGCATTCGTTCTTTGCATGACGATCGCGACCCGCAGGTCCCAACCGGCCGCCTCGAGCGCCGCTCTCGCGGCCGATTCATCGAGATCGCATTCGGCCATGACGATCCCGAGCGCTCGCCCGCGCAATTTTTCATTGCGGGGCTGCAGGTTGGTCATCCGATTGCCGGTCACGTAACCGAGCCGCACCATGGTCATGGTCGAGAGCATGTTCAAGACCAGCTTCTGCGCGGTGCCGGATTTCAAACGGGTCGAACCCGCGATCACTTCGGGGCCGACCAGCGGTTCGATCGGAATTTCGACCGCGCGGGCCAGCTCCGTCTGTTCGTTGCAGGTGAGGCCGATCGTGAGCGCCCCCAGGCGGCGAGCATATTCGACCGCGCCGATAGTGTAGGGGGTTCGCCCGCTCGCGGCAATTCCCACCACCGCATCGCGGCCGGTCAATCCGCGGGCCTGCAGATCCAGGGCTCCGGCCTCCCGGTCATCTTCCGACGCTTCGACGGCTTTGTAACATGCGTCGTAGCCGCCGGCAATGATTCCCTGAACCAGTTCGGGCGGGACGCCGAAGGTCGGAGGACATTCCGCCGCATCCAACACGCCGAGCCGCCCGCTGGTGCCGGTGCCGAGGTAGAAGAGCCGGCCGCCCTCTTCGAGCCTCGCTACAATGGCATCGACGGCGCGTGCGATGGCCGGCAACACCTGCTCCACGGCCTCGGCGACTCTCCGATCTTCGTTGTTGATGAGGCGCAACGCCTCGACGGTCGGCAGTCGATCGATCTCGGAGGTCTTGGGGTTGAGCTGCTCGGTCGTCACTAAGTCCCTGGTTAACAGAATTGAATTACCAACCGCGAAATACGCGAAATACGCGAAATCGGAGGGCTTTCGCGTATTTCGCGGTTGAAGAAAAGAAGATCATCGAACTTCTTCAGGCTTTTCTGGATTTTTCCAGACTCATCTTGACGGCTCCGATTACCGGCGGATCCAGGGGGCGCGCGATCTCGGCCTTCGGCGCGACCTTTTGAATCACTTCGCGCAGCCGGGCCAGAATCAGTTCGCCGGCTTCGAAGACTCCGCCGACGTAGGCGACCCGGAAAGAGTCGTTCTCCATGCGGAGCTGTTCGATGACGGCGATGGCGGCGCGGGCCAGCTCTTCGGCGGCATCCTGCAGAATCTCGCATGCGACCTGATCGCCCTCCTGGGCGGCCTGGACGACGACCTTCGAGAGCTGCGCAATCTTATCCATGACTTCGGTCGGCGAATCGTAGATGACCGGCGGCAGTTCCGGCGGAGAGGTGACTCCGAAATGGCGCAGGACGGGATCCATCATGCCGGTCGGTTTGCCTCGATAGTCGTAAGCCATGACGACCGCTTCGAGCGCGCGGCGGCCAATGTAGGCGCCGCTGCCTTCATCGCCGATGGCCGGGCCCCAACCGCCGGCTCTGGCGAATCTTCCGCGCGCGTTGATGCCGCAGGCGATCGAGCCGGTTCCCGCGATGATCACGACCCCGGGTTGATTGCCGGTGGCCGCGGCCAGGGCGACCCGGGCATCGGTCTCGAGCGTGATCTCCGGGATCGGCAGGACCTCTTTGAGCGCCGCCAGCATGCGGCGATGATGATCCGGATGGGAAACTCCGGCCAGCCCGATACAGGCGGCGGTGATCTGCGACGGTTCGATCTGGGCTTTGCGGCAAGCCTCGTCGACCGAGTTCTTGATCTGCCGGATGGCGGACTCCAGTCCCACTCGCAGGAAATTGGCGGCTTCGGCCCGGCCTTCGCCCAACACGATCCCGGAATCGTCCATGATCGCGGCGCGGCAATGAGTGCCTCCACCATCGACGCCCAACCAAAAGTTCAAATGATTATTGAGAGATGATGATCCAGAAGGCTCGATTGTCACTGCTTCTGATGTCAGAGAGTTCATAAATCACTTCGAGAGCAGCGATGAACAGCAGTTGGGAAGGCTGTTGTTCATCGGCCATCCGTTATTGCCGCCCGGTCGCAAACTAATGATTAGAGCGACTCATCGCTGCATCTAACGACTGCGGCGTCTTTACAATCGGCAAAGCTCATCATACACTTGCAAAGAGAATAAAGAAAACTAAAACTTTTGATTAGGATGATAAGCGGGCTTTATCAACTTGATCAAAACCGCCGTTTTAGAGTTGGTTCGTTTGTTTAGTCCTCTTTCTACGCTTGATTGTCACTGGTAAGGTCAGAAGAAAAGCAGCTATTAAGAAGAAAAATTTGGATGATAAATGCGCCTCCTTTCGTTCTACAATTATCACCTCCATAAATAAAAGGAGTGCTTATGACACGACGCTTGAAGACTCATTACTTGATGGTAATGATTTGCGGGATCGCTTTCGGCGCCGCATTCGTTTCGGTCAGTGAGGTCTCAGCTCAGGGACGTCTGCAACGTCCGCCCTCGCGTAAGTATGAAGGCGGGCCGGTCGTGGTGGCGCGCTCTCAAACGCTTCCACCCGGGGCGGTCTTGGTCTTTGAGATGGACAGTGTGCTGTCGTCAAAGACCGCCGTCCGTGGAGACCGATTCAGGGGGCGCCTGATCACTCCGGTGATCGATGAGTACGGGAAGACGCTCCTGGGGCCGGGAACCTGCGTTGAAGGCCATGTCACGGACGTCGAACCGGCGAGGAGGCCTCGGCGTTCGGGGGTGATCTCGATCAAGTTCGATCGGCTGCGACTCAAAAACGGGCGGGTCCTGGCCTTGCGCGGGGTTTTGACGAGCCCCAATCCTCGCGATCATCGAGACATCGACGAAGACCGAGAGAACGAGATCCGGCCTTCCAACACCGGTCGTGACGTGGCCTTTATCGGCGGAGGCGCCGGGGCCGGAGTCGGCATCGGATTGATCGCCGGGAGCGCGCTGGCCGGTGCGGGAATCGGCGCGGCCGCCGGAGTGACCGGCCTGCTCTTGACGAAGGGCAAGGAGGCGGTCGTTCAACCGGGACATCGATTCGGCGTACAACTCTCGCAACGGCTCAACCTGCGGCCGCCCCGGCCTGCATGGCCGCCCTTTCCGGATGGCACGGTGCCTTCGGACCTGGTGGACGTCAGCTATGTGCGGGCCGAACGCGGATATGACGGATCGCTGCGCATCTTCATTACGGCCGAGACTCCGTCGACCGGGTGGCGCATCTACACCAATCATCGGATCTTCGGCGATACCGTCGAGGTCTTCTTGCGCGGGGCGTCGGATGGCGGATTCAACCGCGTCTCGCGTCCGGCTGCGGATCCGATCGTCATTCCGGACCGAGACCGCTTCTTGAAGCGCGTGATCGTTCGCGCCAGAAATGGTTCCCGCGAGGTGCTGGTCGAGCAGCTCTCGTATTCGGGCGGGCCCGCCAGCACGGTTCCCGCCGTGGTGGTGGAACCGGCTGGGCCGGTCGGTTCGGGGCTTGGGGCCCGGCTGGCCGCCGAGGTCGAAGGACTGCGACGCGATGTCGCAGCGACCATCGGAGTCGGGCTCAATCCATATGACACGGGATTGCGCCGGCCCAACGTCGATGAGCGGCGTCTGCTCGATGGCCTGGGCTCGCTGCTCAACTCGGTGCAGTCATACAACGCCTCGACGACTGCGGGAGGGCGACAGAACAGCGCCCTCAGAATTCAGGAAGACGCGCGGGCCGTGGAGCGATCCTGGGTCCGCGTGCGGCTCAATCCGGATTTGAACCAGAGATTCCGCATCATGTTCCGTGACGTTCGGGCGCTGACCGGACTCGGGCCGTCGCCCGACTACACCACCGGCCCGGTGGGCCCTCCCCAGCCCTATTCGACGAGGCCGCGCGCTCCCGAACCGTCGGTCGATTATCCCACTCTGCCGCCGAACTCTCCGGCCTATCTGCCCGGCACTCCGTCGCCGGGACCGGCGCCCGATGCGAACCGCGTGGTCGGTCAGATTCAGCGGACCCAATTCGATTTCGGCGCCTCGGTCGGGGCCTGGATCGAACCGGATGGCAGCTATCAGGTTCTCGGCCCGCGCCAACCGACGGCCGATGAGAGGCAACTCCTGACCGGGCTGACGACCCTGCTCAACTCCGTCAAAGATCTCAACCGGGCTCCCGATCCGTCGGCGCGACGCCAGGCGGCGGCACGAGTTCAGGATGCGGCCCGGGTCGTCGAGCAGTATTCGGGAAGAGTGAGGCTGACTCCGGACCTGTCCCAGAAATTCCGCACCATGCTGCAGGATTCGCGAGCCCTGGCCGCCGCGGCCTAGGGTCACCGCATAGCGCTTGCCTTCACAGATGATCACCTCTCTCGACCGGGGCGCTTTTGTCTCTCCCAATCTTCTCCCCGGCTCGCTCTCCTTTGGTCTATTATTCCCGCTAGAGAAACAGAAGAGCCGCTTGCGCGGCGAAGTAAGCACGTGTTTGAATAGCCAAGAGAAAGAGGAGATGATCGCTTGCCGCCAAGATTGATCGAATCACAGCGAATATTCAGCGGAGCCGTCTTTGATGTCGACCGGGACCGGTTGGTCGAGGATGGAGGAATGGAGATTGTGCGAGAGATCGTGCGACACCCGGGGGGCGCCGGAGGACTGCCGTGGCTCGATGACGGGCGCGTCGCCCTGGTTAAACAGTATCGGCACCCGGCGCGGCGCGAACTGTTGGAGATCCCAGCCGGTCGGATGGAAGCCGGCGAAACCCCGATGGAATGTGCCGCCCGCGAGATCGAACAGGAGACCGGATGGCGGGCCGGCCGGATGGAAAAGCTCACGGAGTTTTACTCGACCCCGGGATTTTGCGAAGAGAAACTTTACGTCTATCTCGCCAGGGACCTGGTTCCCGTGCCCCGCCAACTCGATCACGACGAATTCGTCGATCTCGTCTATCTGCCATTTGCGGAAGCGATCGAGATGGCCACGCGCGGTGAGATTGAAGATTCAAAGACGATCGTCGCGTTGTTCCTCGCCGAATTAAAGAGACGACAGGATGATCGGTAAATACTCTGGAAATTAAGTTCTTTGGAATTCGAGATGCAGACCGCTAAACACGCTAAACACGCTAAACACGCGAAATCATCAGTTTTCCGCGTCTTCCGCGTCTTTCGCGGTTCCGAATCTCAAATTCCAAAGAGCTCAATGTCTTGAGTAGTAAACTGCGATCTGGGAAATTTGAACTATGTCTTCAATGACGGCTTATTGCCCTACCTGCGGTAGCGAGCTCGATCTTCAAGTTTCGGAGTCCTGCCCAAACTGCCAGGGGACCTCCGGAACCACCATCTCCGCGGCCGCCCCGACGATCACCCCGCCGGGCACTTCTCAGGCCACGCCACCGGCGAATGGCTGGGGAGCGGGGGCGGGAATTCTGGTCTGGTTTGCCAGCGTCGCCCTGATCATCGGGTTTCAAGCGATCGTGGTGGTTGCCTATTTTGTGGTCCGGTATCGTCAGCGAGGGGAGTTGCCGCAGAACCTCGAAAGCGACCCTCTGGTGATCGTGCTTTCGATTGCCGCGACCTTCCCGGCCCATGTCCTGACGCTCCTGATCGCCTGGCTGGTGGTGACCGCCAGGGGGCAACGGCCATTTCTGCCGACCATGGGCTGGAGCTGGCACTCGCAGTTCAAATGGATTCATGCGGTCGGGCTGGCGCTCCTCATGTTCGGGCTGGCGCTCCTCTTCGAACAACTGCTGCCGCATCGGGAGACCGATCTGGAGCGGATCCTGAAGCTGGGAGCCTCCGTGCGGATTCTGGTCGCCTCGCTGGCCGTCTTGACCGCGCCGCTGGTCGAAGAGGTGGTCTATCGAGGGGTGCTCTACACCGGGATCGAGCGCGCCTGGGGCCGAGGCGCGGGGATTGGCCTGGTGACCCTGCTCTTCGCCCTGGTCCACGTTCCCCAGTATTGGGGGAGCTATGCCGCAATTATGGGGATTCTGACCTTGAGCCTGGTGCTGACCTGGTTACGCGCAGCCACGGGCAAGCTGCTGCCCTGCGTGGCCACGCACCTGGTCTATAATGGGATTCAATCATTTCTGGTCCTGGCGGTTCCCGATAACCTGCTTGAGAACTCGCCGACCAAGGCTGCGATCGCGATCATCTGGCGCTCTCTGGGGCTCGGTTAGGCGGGAGGTGAAGGTGGAGAACGTGAATGATTTTTTTACAATGATGGAGAGGCTGCAGGAATTGCTCGATAGTGACGATGTTGAAATAGTCACTCAGGAAGGCAAGAGCATACGTGGACGTATCGATAACCTACGTAGCACGCAGCCATTTAGCAAGCCGGCTGTCAAAATTCGCGGTGCCGATGGAACGATTGTCAAAGTTCTCTTCTCTGACATCAAAGAGATGATCGACCATAAAGCAGAGTGATGAACGATGGCATGAGCGAATGCTCACTATCATCCATCACTCATGATCTTTACGTTTCATAATAATACTATTCTATTCGTTGGCAGGCCGCTTAAATGTATATTTGACGTACCGACTGCTTGCAAGTAACTCTTCCCCCTTGTTGGTGCGATGCATGGCAAAACCGTCGACGTACACATTGAGCAGTTCCCAGCCCTCCTGACCGAGAGAGTTCAACCCGGCGTCGACATTGGCGTCGATGAAATCTTCGCCCGTGATGCGTGAGCCGATCTTACGAATCTCGCCCCAGTCCACAGTTCGGTATTCCCATTTCATTGGTTCCTTCTTCCTTCTTTCTTTTCAGTTTGTATGTGCTTCCCTGATTAAGAGATGCTGATATAATGCTCAATAATCTAGGTAAAGCTAAGACTATTAAGTTTATACGTAACTTAAATCTCGTCCTTGACTACTCGCTAAGTGATATCAATCAAGACGCATACACGTATATAAGAGTTACACTAAAAGAGCTTTTGAAATAGGGGGGGTATTGACCGCAGTTATTGTACTATAAAATGCGGTATTTAGCCCTGCCCGAAAACGTATAGAAACAGATTTAGTTAGAATTAAATCCTAGCAAGGTAACACCGAATTTTTACGAGAGAGCTTTAGTACAGCTAAAACCGGAGTGTGGGGTTATCTGATTTGAGCTTCGATCTTGGGCAAACTGAGCAACACGACGTCGCCCACGATCTTCAGACTTTTAGCGCTAATTTTATCTAATGTGTCCTCTTTAGTGTGCCAGTAGCTAACATCCCCGTTACTATAGTCAAAGTCGATCAGATCGATCGCCGGGATCCCGGCCTGGAGAAAAGGCAGATGATCATCGGTAATGGCCTGGCTTCGATTGGGGAAATGCTGGGCATAACCGATTTCATGGGCCGTCTTCCAGATAGCTTCAAGGAGCCACCGGGAAGAGTTCTCTTCCCGCGGAATCACCAGATTGAAGTCCCCGATCATATCCAGGAGGATCAGAGCCTTGATCCGGTTGAGTTGTTTCTCTTTCTTCAGTTGCTCAACCATCTGGCGACTGCCGTAAGTATTATCATTGCCGTTGAGGCATGCGCTCCATTCGGTACAAACTGCCTCTTCACCGTCAAAGAAAACGAATCGATAGGTATAAGGACGTTTCTGTTTACCCTGAGCGCCGGCGGCGGCCATCACGCGAGCGATCTCCAGCAGCGCGCCGGTGCTGGAACCGCCGTCATTGGCGCCGTCAAATGCGAAATCTTTGAAGTATTTTGTGTCGTAGTGGCTGGCGATAATAATAACATCGGACTTCTCGCCGGGAAGCTCGGCGACGATATTCGCCATCTTGGTCTTACCGCGAGGAGTAGTCGGAGCGAATTGATCGAGAGAGGTATTGAGTCCGTAACTTTTCAGTTCGTGGACGATGTACTCCCGGGTCTTCTCGAGGGCCGGCGAGCCGGCTGGACGGGGACCAAATCCGACCTGGGTTTTGACGTGGGCAAAAGCCTTCTCACCGTCAAAAGCGCTGCGCGGGTCGTCTTTAGGTGGGGCGCTCTTCGCGGCTTCGCCCGAGGGGTTCGGGAGCGAGTGGGTCGAAGCGTTGGAAAGCGTCGCATTCCTGGCGCAGGCCAGCGTGATGATAGCAGTCGTGATCAGAATCAGAATGCGTAGCATGATGGATCTTAGTTATTGGTCAGGTCCCGTAAAATTCAGGGCATTGATCAAGAACTCGCGCAGTTGGCGGCGATCGACTACCGCGTCGAGCATTCCGTGTTCCAGCAGAAACTCCGAGCGTTGAAATCCTTTGGGCAGTTTCTGGCGAATCGTCTGTTCAATCACCCGCGCCCCGGCGAAACCGATGATCGCGTTGGGTTCGGCCAGATTGAGGTCGCCGAGCATCGCGTAACTCGCGGTGACCCCGCCGGTCGTCGGATTGGTCATCAGCGAAAAATAAGGGAGTCCGGCCTCGTCGAATCGGGCCAGGGCCGCCGAGATCTTGGCCATCTGCATCAACGACAAGGCGCCCTCCTGCATCCGGGCGCCCCCGGAACAGGAGGCGATGATCAACGGCCGCCGCTCGGCGACGCAATATTCGATGGCCCGCGTGATCTTCTCGCCGACGACCGAGCCCATGCTGCCGCCGATGAAATGGAACTCCATGGCGCAGATGACGATCGGACGGCCGCCCAGCCGGCCCTCGCCGGCGATCAGCGCATCGAGCAGCCCCGTGGCCTTCTGGGCCTTCTTGAGACGATCGGGATAAGGCGCGTTGTCGACGAAGGCGAGCGGATCGGTCGGGGCGATGTTCGCGTCGCGCTCCTGGTACTTACCGTCATCGAAGAGCAACTGCAGCCGTTCCCGCGCCGACAGGCGAAAGTGATAGCCGCAACTCGGGCAGACGTTCAGATTCTCTTTGAGGTCTTTGCGATAGATGGTCGCGCCGCAATCGTCGTTCTCGCATTTGACGAAGATGCCCTCAGTCTTGACAGTGCGCTCTTCCGGCGGAGCGAGCTCCCCGATCTTCTCAGTTTGGCGTTTAAACCATGCCATAGAAAAAATTTAGATGGTGATTGTTTGTTATGAGCAAGCGCCGATTCTACGCGGCGGTCTGCCATGTGTCAAAGCGTATTTAGCAGATAGGCCGATAACCTCGGCAAATCCACGTTACCGCCCGAGAGGACCACGCCGACGCGCCGGCCCGTGAAATCGAATCGTCGATGGCGGACCGCGGCGGCGGCGGCGGCTCCGGATGGTTCGACCAGGAGCTTCATCCTTTCGAGGATGAACCGCAGCGTGTCGACCAACTGGTCATCGCTGACCAGCAGAATATCCTCGACCAGTTCCCGGATGATCGGAAAGGTCAAGCGGCCGGGAGCCGGCGTCTGCAGGCCGTCGGCGATGGTTTGCGGGACGGGAATCTCGACGCGGCGGCCCTGGCGGAACGATTGCCAGGTATCGTTGCCGGTTTCGGGTTCGACCCCGAAGATGCGGATCTGCGGGAGCAGATGCCTGGCCGCCGTCGCGCAGCCGGCGAGCAGTCCGCTGCCGCTGCAGGGGACCAGCAGGAAGTCGAGTTCGGGAGAGTCTTCCAACAGCTCGAGCGCGGCGGTGCCCTGACCGGCCATAATCAGATAGTCATCGAAGGGCGGGACGATCGTCAGGCCGCGTTCGCGGCTGACCTGTTCGCCCACGCCTTCGCGGCTCTCATGGTAACGGTCGTAAAAGATGACTTCCGCTCCGTAGCCGCGGGTGCCGGCCACTTTGCTCTGCGGCGCGTCCTGCGGCATGACGATCACGGCCGGCACGCCGAAGAGGCGGGCCGCCAGGGCGACCGCCTGGGCGTGATTGCCCGAGGAGTAGGCGAGAATCCCGCGCCGACGCTCCTGATCGCTGAGCGAGGCGATCTTGTTGTAAGCGCCGCGAAATTTGAAGGCCCCGGCGCGTTGGAGGTTCTCGGCTTTGAAGAAGACCTCGCAGCCGGCCTCTTCATTGAATTGGCGGGAGGTCAGGACCGGGGTCCGATGGGCGACCCCGCTGATCCGCTCGCGCGCTTGAAGAATGTTCTCGAAAGTTAGCATAGTCAGATTTCGATTTTCTTAAACCGCGAAACACGCGGAATACGCGAAGCTTGACCGGTTCGCGTCTGTCGCGTCTGTCGCGGTTGACCAACTCCTCACGTGAAAATTCGGGTCAGGGTGGCGGTATCGAGATTCGCGCCGCTCAGGACGTTGACCACATTCCGGCCCTGGAGCCGCTCTTTGAGCTTGATCGAGGCCGCGGTGGCGAGGGCGCCCGCCCCTTCGACCAGGTTGTGGGTCGTGCGCCAGAGCTGTCTGATGGCGCGGATAACTTCGCTGTCGTTGACGAGAACGATCTCATCGACGCCGTGGCGGATCAGCTCGAAGGTCATGGTCGCCGGGACTCTGGTCGCCACGCCGTCGGCGAAGGTATGCGAATCCTTGGTCTCGATGATCCGGCCGGATTGCCAGGAGAGAAAGACGGCCGGCGCGCCTTCCGCCTGCACCCCGTAGATCCTGGTCTCCGGGGAGAGTTCGCGGAAGACCGTAATCACGCCGCTGATGCCGCTGCCGAGGCCGACCGGGACGAAGATCGCATCGATCCGCTCGCCGCGATTCCGCATGGTCTCGACGATCTCGAGCGCATAGGTCCCGACGCCGTTGATCAGATGCGGTTCGTTGGCCGAATGCAGATCGCGCAGATTTTCCGCCTCCGACAGTCGCTGGACCTCGTCGCGGGCCTCGTCGAAATCGCGGCCGTATTCGATCAGCCGCGCGCCGTAGGCTCTCATGGCGGCGTTCTTCTCCGGATTGTTGCCGAACGGGACGACGACCGTGACCGGGATGGAGAAGCGGCTGCCCGCCAGCGCCGCCGATTGGCCGTGGTTCCCGCGGGTCGCCGTGATCACGCCGTCGTGGCTGCGGGCGGCCGCGAAGTGGGCCATGAAGTTGACGCCCCCGCGAATCTTGAAGGCGCCGGTCGGCAGATGATTCTCGTGTTTGAGGAAGAGACGGCAACCCAGCTCCTGGTTGAGGAGCGGGTATTCCTGAAGCGGCGTGGGCCCCAGGACCTGGTAGACCGTTTCACGTGCGGCTCGAATCTTCTCGACGGAGATCGACCCGGTCGGGGGGACGGATTGCGAACTAGAGTTTGACTCCATAGGCGATGCCATCTCCGAGCGGTAAGATCAGGCCGGAGAGTTCAGGATGCGTGGTGAAACGGCGATTGAACTCGATCAGCGCCTGGGTCGAGGCCTGTTGATCGGGAGCGAGCAGGCGTCCGGTGGCGACCTGGCCCTTCCAGAGGACGTTATCGGCGATGATCACCCCGCCCGGTCGAATCATGGGCACGATCAGTTCGAGATATTCCAGATACTCTTCTTTGATGGCGTCGAGATAGGCGAGATCGAACGGTCCGTCGAGATGCGGCAGGGCCTGGAGGGCCGGGGCCCTCACGATCTCGATCTGGGAATCGACTCCGGCCCGGCGCATAAAATCGCGCCCGATCTTGGTCAACTCCGGGTTCGGATCGATGGTCGTGACGTGTCCGATCGGGCCCATGGCTCGGGCCATGACGATCGAACCGTACCCGATCGCGGTTCCGATTTCGAGCGCCTGCCGGGCTTTGATGGCCTGGGCGGTGACGGCCAGAAAGAGCGCCACCTCCGGATCTGAACTGGGCACCTGATGTTTTTCCGAATAGCTCTCCATCTCTCTCAACAGCTCATCGCGTTGAGGCAGCAGTGTATCGAGATAGAGCGCATGTTCCCGCTGGATAATGGCGTCAAGATTGCCTTTCATCGATTCTCCCCCACAATGCTTTCGCCCTGTGATCTTAACACTTTGTCAGGTAGAATGCAGTTGTAACCAAAACAATTGTGTTTTACGGACCCCAATTGTCAGTTATTGAAGATTACCAAATGTCACTGATCTCAGGACTGGCCCGCGGTCTGCAATCCGCAATCAACAATCAAATGGCTAGATTATGCTTACTATAGGAATTCACTACTCCGGCACCATCGCTTCCGTGGATCTGAAAGGCAAACTCATCAAAGGGCAGGGAGGACACCAACTGCAGATTCTCGTGGATAAAGTCTTGTCGGCCGGCTCGACCAAGATCTTGCTCAATGTGACCGGCGTCCCGATCATCGACAGCATGGGGATCGGCGAGATCGTGCGGGCGTTCAACAAAGTCCGCGAAGTCGGCGGCACCCTCAAATTGGTGGGCGTGACCGATCGCGTCTATGGAGCGTTGAAGATCACCCAGTTGCTCGACCTGATCGAGAGCTACGCCACGGAGGACGAGGCCGTCGCCAGCTTCGGGAAAGAGAAGAAGCCTCGCGGGAAGAAGAAGAAGTCCGATGGGACGGCGGAGGAGGCGTCGAGCGATCCGGAGAGTAGTGAGACGGCGGATGGGGAATGACTGGCGAGCCTCCCGCTCGCTTCAGTTCTTCCCCGAGACTGCGTAATAACCTTCCTTGTGCTGCACCTTCAAAGTAGGTAATCCGCGTGGCGGTTTGACCTGGACTCGAATCTTGTGCCATTGACCGTCGCGTTTGATGTTGGTCGGGAAGTAGCCGATGCTGTATTGATGGCGAAGCTCGAGCGCAATGCGGGTCGTCGCGTCTTCGAGTTCGGCGCCCGAACGGGGAAAGAAGGCCTTGCCGCCGGTCACCTGCGCGATCTCTTCGAGAATGGCCTGGCCCTGCAGGTCGAGCGTGCCGCCGGCGCCGCCCCCGAGTTCGACGATCCCGATGCAGTAGATCTGGACCCCCGCCTCCTTGAGCAGCTTGCGCAACTCGCCGTAGGTATAACGCGAAGAGTTGTCCTGACCGTCCGAGATCAGCAGCATGGCGCGTTTCTGATGCTGCCCCTGCTTGACCTTCTCGATTCCCAGGTAGGCGGCATCGTAGAGCGCCGTCTGTCCCTTGGGATCGACCAGGGTCAGTTTGTTGGCCAGCGTATCCCCGTCGGTGAACTCGGCGATCAGGTTGGCCCGTTGATTGAATCCGACCAGGAAGAAATCGTCGTCGTTATGGCAGGTTTGAATGAAGGCCTTGAGCGCGTCGCGGGCGCGGTCCAGCTTGCCCTTCATGCTGCCGGAGACGTCGAAGACGATCCCCAGGCTGACCGGGACGTCCTCGTCGTTGAAGTATTCGATATTCTGTTTGACCTTGTCCTCGTAGATCTCGAAGTGCTGTTTGTCCAGACCGGTCACCAGGCGGTTGTACGGATCGATCACCGTCACCGAGAGCGAGACCAGGTCGGTCTCCATCCGGATCGATTTCTGGTCGGTAATCGATTCCGGGGTCGCCGGCAATCCGCCGCGTCCAGTCCGCGCCGGCGTCGGTGTCGGCTTGGCCTCGGATTTCGGATCTTCAGCTTTTTGATCAGAAGGTTTCTGACCGGCGGCCGGGTCGGTCTTGGATGGCGTTCCCTGCTGGGCGGAGACCGCAGCCAGGCACGTGAAGAGCAGGCAAACTGTGATGAACGGCAGACGAGATTTTACGTTCCTGAACATCGTTACCCCTTTCAAATCCTTCCGCTGCACGCGGGCAATTCCACCAAGCCGGAGACATTGTCATCGGTCAATATCAATTAACGATCGTGACACTCCTAGGCCGTCTTTAAACTTGCAAAACTTGCAGCAGGTTGATAGTGGGCTCGGGGACGAGTCAAATCATTCTATCATACAACTCGGGCGACGCAATCGGTTTGCCGACAAAATCGGTTTACAAACGGCGAAACCCGCGAAAGACGCGGCCTTTAGTGCTTTTCGCGTCCCTCGCGGGTTTTGAGGTTTCAAATAAACCCTCGCTTTCGAACTCTGACGAACTCCTATTCCGGTTCGCCGTTGATGATCTTATTAATCCGGGCGATGATGCCGCGCCGAGCGCGGTGATTGTTGATCTGTTTGGCCCACACCGTGAAGAGCGCTTCCATCTCCTCTTTCGTGTATTGGGGAATGACCGCGCCTCCACCCTCGCGCCCGTTCAGATCCAGGACGATCCGATTGAAGACCATCTTGACGCCGTTGATCTCGGTCTCCAACGGGGCGATCTCCAGATGAATGACCGGAGCCGCCGCGCCTTTTTGGAAGGCGGCGAACAAGTCTTTTCGCGTGAGGCTGGCGGTCACCGTATTCAGCGGTTTACCGGAGAGCGTCGAGATCTTTTGACGCGTATCGTCCGGGATCGTGTAGGTGAAGATTCCGGCGATGGTATCGTCGGAGTTCGCGGCGGCGATGGTGAAGGTGGCCTTCCCGCGGACCTCGTAGACCTCCTGGTCGCCCTGTTTCAGCTTGGCGATGACCAGTTTCGGAGCGGTGGTGTAGATCACTGGCTTCGGCGTGATCTCCGGCGTTTGCGCCGGGATGACCGCTCCCAGAATTGACAGCCAGACGATGGTGAGGATGGGGCTCAATAGTTTGGTGTTCATTTTTTCTTACTTTTACCTCCGATATGGGTGGACTAACTCGATGGGGTTCGAATCTAGCTCTGCTCTAGCTCTTCGATGGTGTAGCGGGGAGGGAACTCGCTGAACTCAAGTCGCCGCGACTAGAGGAGACTACTCTTCTCCTCTGATCAAGCGGTTGATGGCGGCGATGATGCCATGATGCTGACTCTTCTTGTTGACCTGTCTCGCCCAGGCGCAGAGGAGCTGCGGCAGTTGTCCGTGCGATTCGTTGATCTCGAGCGGGACCCGGTCGAGCTGGACGACCGCGCCCTCGACTTCGAACTCCGTCGGAGGCAGCATGAGGTGCCCGATCGGACAGGCCGTCCCCTTCCGGAAATTGGCGATCACCTCTTTCTTGACCAGGCTGGCTGGGACCGCCTCCAACTCCCGGCCGGTCGACTGGGCGATCTTTCCGCGCCCCTCGTCGGTGAGGGTGTAGACCATGACTCCGGTGAGGGTGTCGTCATCGTTGGCCGAGGTCAGGGTGAACGCCGCCCGGCCCTGCACGCCGGCCCGGTCGCTCCCCTCGCTCTTCAGTTTGCCGGTGATGATCTTCGAACCCAGGGTGAAGACTACCGGTTTAACAGCCTGCGGCTTCGCCCCGACGCTCATGACCAGCCCACAGGCCAGGGCCAAAAATACACTCAAACTCTTCTTGTTCATTTCTGGGTCCGCTGTCTATCCAAAGTTTTCAGTCCAAAGTTTTCAGTCCAAAGTTTCCAGTTCAAAGCTGTCAGTCCGGCTCTTCGGTCCAGGTCCTCGTGGCCGGTCCCAATCCGGTCCGGACCCGGATCCGGCGATCTCAATCCGGCTTAAGAAATATCCAATCAGCCGGCCCGCTGGCCTACTGGCCCGCCGGCCCGCCGGAAACATCCCAATCTATCACAGATCTTCGGAACTAATATTCTAACCGCAGTGGCGGGAAACGGAATTGCCGCACACGGAGATTGTGGAAATTTAAGACTTTGGGCAATGCTTAGTTGTCGGATGAGAGGGGATGATGAATTCAACAATTGCCGACGCTGATGCTTCCCCGGATCCCGGAGAAGCATGAGAGACGTCTCGAATCGACGTCCTAACGCAATGCGCCCGTCGAAAATCTCCCAGTGAGCTCAATCTTCGCTCCGAGCGCATCACGAAACTCAAAACTGCTAAACGCACGTCATGGAGGTTGGTTTCATTATTTTCGGAAATATTTTCATTCAGTCGATGATCGAAGGAGAATCAACCAACCGGGTGAAGCCCGATGACGATCGCCCCACAATTTTGGTGCTTGACAGAGATCACGCTCTGCCTTAAGTTCGCAGCCTCGTTCAGGCCATCGAGACCGGTCGCCGACCGTTCGGATCAATTCCACAGAGGCTCCCCAGAGGTTGTAGATTCACATGAGCAGAAAGAAGGCTGACCGGACGCCGGTT
This sequence comes from Blastocatellia bacterium, assembly GCA_035280505.1. Lineage (GTDB taxonomy): Bacteria > Acidobacteriota > Blastocatellia > RBC074 > RBC074 > JAKEHZ01. Next base: position 26,077 of record DATEFT010000253.1, read on the forward strand.
AAGCGAAGAGCCGCCGAATCGTCGCCGGATTCCGGGCGGAGAAGGTTTGTCTTCCTGGGGGCCGGCGCGCTCGCGGCCGCGGGCGTGGGGCTCTTCGGGGCTCACCGGGCCGGATGGTTCGGACCTGAGGCCGCGGCTCCGACCTTGCCGTCGGCTGGCGCGGCCTGGCGGGTGCTGCCACCGAAGGTGGAGGCCGCCGACTATCCGCAGGCGCTGCAGGCCGCCGATGAGATGCTCGGACACTATGGCCGGGTGCTGGGCCAGCCCTCGCCCCTGATCCATGCGGTCCGCGGCCTGGGGCGAAACTTCAAGCTGGCCGATGGCGCCCGGGCGGTCGACCATCTCTGTTCGACGCAGGCCGCCGATCGGGAGGTGAATGGAAGACGCCGGGTCTACTTCCGGCGGGAGGCGGAGGTTCACGAGAACAGTTTTCTGAAGACCTTTCTCGAAGCCGGCGTCAGTCTCGATCAACCGGTGATCGCCGGCGACCGGCGCTACTCGCTGCGCGAGGTGGCGGAGAGCGCGAGGGCCCTCTTCCGTTGCGATCCGCAGAACCTCTACCGCTACGACGATCGGACTTTTCGTTATGACTCCTCTTCGGCGGTCCCGCCCGCCTCGTCGGGGCCGGGCGAACTGCTGCATGAACACCTGCCCTGGGGACTGATCGCCTTCTCGATCCTGGTCCCGCCGGAGAGCGCCTCCTGGACCAACGACTTCGGCGAGCAGATCGACCTGGCGGCCGTGATCGATCGCAGCCTGGCTGAGTACGAGACCACCTGCGCCCTCGGGCGTGAAGAATTGACGCGCGATCAGACCTCGCCGCCGCCGTTCCGCGAGGCGATCAAGAAGTACAGTTGTTTCGGCCTCCATTCGGTCTACGGATATCTGGCCTGTCTCAAGGCCGGCTACGGCGATCAAGACCTCTCCGCTCGTCTGGAACGGGTGCTGAACCTGGTGATCTGCCGTCTGAAGGGCGACGCCGACGCCATCGACCGTGAATACGTCCGGGAGGCCCGGGGCGCCTCGCCGCAACTGGTCGAGGCCTTCCGCCAGCGAGCCCTGGTCAAACTATATGGTCATGCCTTCGAGGCGATCAATTACGCCAGGTTGCACCAGCTCTTCGCTTTCACCTCCGAACAGGAACGGCGGATCCGGACCGGCGAACAGGCTTTTTATGAGAGCCTGGTCAAGATCCGGGCCATGGATTGGAACCTGCTGTACCAGGCGCTGGGCGAGAAGTTCGTCAGCGATCTCGTGATCGCGCTGGGACACGCCTCGCGGGCCCTCAAACTGCTGACGCGGGAGAGCCCGGACCGGGTTCAATCATGAAGAGAGTCCGCCCCACCGTTTTGATCGCGGCACTGGTCGCGGCGGGGCTGTCGAGCGGAGCGGCGGCCTGGGCCCAGAGCCCCGCGCCGCCGGGGCCGATTCGCGCCCTCCCGCTCTATCAACCGTGCTCCCAACTGCGGCCGCGCGACGAGGCGCCGTTGGCGGCGCTCCCGGCGCTCAGAGATCCGAGCTCGTCACGGCGGGCCGAGGCGGCCGAGTCGTTGGCCCGGAGTTGCGACCCGCGCGCCGTCGAGCCGTTGGCCACGGCGTTGGGGGACGCGGAGGTCTCGGTCCGGCTGGCCGCGATCGAGGCGCTCGGGCGATTGGGCGGCCGCCAGGCGCTCGATTCGCTGATCAAGGTCACGGCCGACCCGGACTGGCGGGTTCGGGCGGGCCTGGCGCGCACGCTCTGCTCCTTTCAACTCGCCCAGTCCAGCTCGGCGGCGCTCAATCTGCTGGTCAACCCCGGGGACCGGGCAGTCGATGATGAGGGCGACCTGCGGGCGCGTTGTCTGGGGATCCTGCTCTTGAACCAACTGCGGGATGTCCGATTTTCGCGCAAAGCGATTCTCATTCTCTTCCATTTTCTCGCACACCGGGAGGACCGGTTGCGCCTGATCGCGGAGGAGACGGCGCTGGAGCTGCGGCAGACGCGCAACGGCTATCACGAATTGATCGGCATCCTGAAGCAGGACCGCTATCCGGACTATCGCCGCCGGGCGGCCTACTGGCTGGGCCGATTCGCGGTCGGAGAGGCCGGAGAGGCCCTGGCCGAGGCGGCGGCCGCCGATCCGGATCCGGAGGTTCGGAGGATCGCCGCGGCCGCGCTCAAGCGGTAGTCGGCGGCGCTCGGAAGGCGGCGCGGAGCGCGCCGCGGGCTCGAGATTAGAGGTGATCGCCCGGGGGGCCGGACTGCGCGGCGGCTAATCTATTTCGAGGCTCGCGTGAACTCTCGATTCTCATCTGGCGGGCTGGGCCGCCGTAGTTTTGGAAAGTTGTCATCTAGATAACTTTAAGCTTGAAATAAATTTCCAGCCTGTGCTAGCTTTAAAAGTGCAGGGCTCAGTATTCTTTGCTGCTGTTTTATTCTGGCTCTACTAGATCCAAAACGATACTGCCGATCCAGTGATTGGGAACCGGTAGTAGCACTGCCCCAGGGGATGGAAGCACTAGTTTAGCCGTTCCTCCTCACAATGATCGGTGGTTCTCGAGACCGAAGAGAGCGATCGTCACTGCTGTGCTGGACAACTCGGCGACACCGGTTTCACACCGCCCGGCGTTCTTCCACAATCAACAACAGGTTCTCAATCAGGCAGGCTTAAGACGAACGGGGTGGAAGGATCGGCTTCGGGGCGCATCGCGGCGAAGAGCCGTAATAATTGTGGCTTTTCCTTGCGATTAGGGGCGCGCAGCTTCATTAAACGCTCTTTTTACGATATGCTGAGCGTTGCACATGGCAACCGTTTCCGCATGCATGATTTGAAGATCTTGCCGGCCGCATTTGAAGATCGATCAGGGTGTTTGTGGAAAGGCTTCTGATCCCCGATTGATCGAAGTCGATTGAACGGATTCAGCGGATTCGAGAAGGATGGCTCTGAGCTTAAGTCTCTGTTCTGGTTCTTGAAGTTGGGTGTGCGCGGATTGTTATGTTCTAAAGAGTGAGGTCGAATCTCGGAAAGGTGTTCAGTTCAGATTCAATGAATTTACGTTCAATTTTCAGTCTGTTTTCCAGTGACCTGGCGATCGACCTAGGTACCGCGAACACCCTGGTTTTCGCTCGTGGCCGAGGCATCGTCGTTTCGGAACCCTCGATCGTTGCCATCAATAAAGTCACGCACAAGGTCGAAGCCGTGGGCAACAAGGCCAAAGAGATGCTGGGGCGCACACCGGGCAATATTGTCGCGATCCGACCGATGAAAGACGGAGTGATCGCCGACTTCGAAGTGACCGAGAAGATGTTGCAGTATTTCATTCAGCAGGCCCACAACGGCAAGCAGTGGGTCAGCCCGCGGATCGTGATCGGGATCCCGTCGGAGATCACGCAGGTCGAGCGGCGGGCGGTGGAAGATAGCGCGTATCGCGCCAAAGCCTCGGAGGTCTACCTGGTCGAGGAGGCCATGGCGGCCGCCATCGGGGCCGGACTGCCGATCACCGAACCGCACGGGAACATGATCGTCGACATCGGCGGCGGCACCACCGACATCGCGGTCATTAGTTTGAGCGGCATCGTCTACTCACGCTCGGTGCGCGTCGCGGGTAACGAGATGGACGAAGCCATCACGCAATA
>DATEFT010000254.1:0-8897 GCA_035280505.1 Blastocatellia bacterium
GCGTGGGCGGGTAACGGTCGTGCCGTCTCCGGCGGCAGCCGGTCGGCGATCTGACCCGGGACCCACTCTCCGAGGACTTCGAGCCGAGCCGCGCCCTTCTTCTTCCCGGCGGGTGATGAGCGGTCGATGAAGAACGACGCGCTGTGGACGACGGCGCCGTCTCCGGGCCGGAAATCGAATCCGCTGAGCCAGCGCTGCTCCTTGAGTCTCGTCGGCAGGATGAAGCCGCGAATCTCGTCGGACTCTCGGGCGGCCGGCCGGGTCTCGCCATCGGATTGCAGGATCAGGTCCGGGCGGCCGAGCGGCCAGGCCTCGCCTCCGATCAATTCGGCGATGGCCGGGCCGGGATAGTCCTTCTCCTCGCCGCGCGGCGCGCCGCCCTCGACCCAGGAGACGATCGATTCGATCTCGCGGGGCGAGAGGAGGTAGTCGTTCCGGAACTGGCCGTAGCCTTTGACCGGCTGATAGGGGCTCATCCGTTTCTCCAGGATCTCTTCTTTGATCGCTTTGGCCCACGGCCGCGCCTCGTCGTAGGTCGTCAGGGGCAGATCGGCCTTGAGACGGCCGGAGCTGTGGCAGCCCAGACAGTGGGCCTGGAAGATGCGGATGATCTCGCGGTTGAACATGATCTTGGTCGTGATCGGTTCGTGGGTCCGGCCGGGACGCGAGAAGATCATCGATCCGATCAGGCCGATCAGGATCAGCGGCAGGATGATGATGGTTCTGCTCGATACTCTCTGCATCGTCGGGAGGGCCGGTTCAGGGCCGATTTTGCGACCGTTTGTACAACTGGACCGAGAGGATGACCAGGATGATGCCGAGCGGGATCAGGCCCAGCGAGGTATACCAGGGATCGGGCCCCTCGGGCGGCAGAATGGGGACGCCGAGATACTGCAGGATCAGGAGCAACTGGCCGAAGCTGCCCATCGTGATCAAACTGAGGCCGATGACTAGCAGAACGTGATTCAATCTGTTCATATGAAATGGCTCGCTCAACTCGCTGCGAAGATTTCGGACCGCGAAAGACGCCGCCGTCTTTCGCGGTCCGGAGGATCATTGGCCGCCGGCCGGCGCCGCCTCTTTGATCCGCTTATAACGACTGATTCCCGAACCCTCGATTCGGGCCTCGGTGACCTCGCCCTGCTCGTTCTTGACGAAGGTCAGGTCGGCGTCACCGTTCTTCAGAAAGAACCGGTTCTCGGAGAGCGGCAAAAACTCCATCTTCCCGCGCAGCGGAATCTGCACCACCAGCGAACTGCCCTGGCGCGTGACCGTCGCCGTCACGTTGGGCAGGACCTCGTATTTGCCGGGGTAGGGATCGAGGAGCTTCGGATCGATCTGCGCGACCGGCGGCATCTCGGCCACGCCGTCGACGAATCCGAACATCATCTCGTCGGAGGTCGGCTCGCCGTAACGGACATCCTTGGTCGGATCGGGGTTGAACCGGTTCTTGGCGGAGTTGTCGAAGTGGGCCGTCACCACGAGCCGGGTCCCCTGGGGCAGCCGTTTCGGTTCCTTCAACTGGTAGTTGGTCTGCCAGCCGAAATTATAGTTCGGAACGTTGAGCAGGATCTCGGACTGGCCGTCGGGATAGATCGCCCGGTACTCCATCGACTTGCCGCGCAGGTGCATGTGCGGCATCAGGCTGTAGATCGTGGTCTCGCGCCGGAGCAGGCGACAGGCCGTCACCTGGTGATTTTCGGCGCCCGCCGGAATCTTGAACAGGATATTGCCGATCGCGTAGGCGCTCATGAGCTTGGCCGCCGGCTCCTTGGCGAAGATCATCCCCACCATCGACCGATCCTTCTCGACCGCCTGGCCGCCGAGCGTCTGGTTGGAGTAGTGGATCTGAAACCGGATGTGCGAGCCGGCCGGAATCCTCTTGACCACGCCCGGCGGGAAGATGTCGGCATTGTGTCCGGGGGCGTAGCCCGTCAGCGAGCTGTCGCTGTTTCCGCTGCCGCGCCCTCCGTTCGGCGTCTCGCAGCCGTTGTCGATGACCGGCTGCTCCGGTCGCAACCGCAGCAGATACCCGTCGCGATAGAGGGGCGTATTCTTGAGCAGCAGTTCCAGCATCTGGTAGCGCTGGTCGGTCGTCAGCTTGGCCGTGTTCGGCGAGCCCGGCGGGACGATGTAGGCGATGATGTGATGCACGATCTTGCGATTGCCGGGCCGCGCCTCGACCATCGTCACATATTTGTCCTCGGTGAAGTTGGTCGGGACGTCGAAGTACTGGTACTCATCGGTGCCGGGCCGGTAGGTATACTCTTCGGGCAGGGAGATCACCTGGTCGGGCCGGCCGATGTTCCACCCGTCGGCGAAGGTCGGCGCGGGCGGCAGATCTTTCGGCTCGCCCTCGGGAGCGCCGCTCTCGACCCAGGCCACGATGGTCTCGATCTCCGACTGGGTCAGCGTCCGGTTATTCTTGAACTCTCCATAATGCGGGTCGGCGTGCCAGGGCGGCATCTGGCGGCTGACCACCTGCTCGCGAATCGATTTGGCCCAGGGCCGCGCGTCCTTGAAACTGAGGACCGAGAACGGCGCCCCCTCGCCCGGACGATGACATTCGGCGCAGTTCTTGAAGAAGATCGACGCCACATCTTTATTGAAGGTGACCGGCCGCGGCCCGGCCGGGTCGGCGGCTCGGCCGCTTTTAATAATCAAGAGGCCCATGGTTGAACAAAAGATCATGGCCAGGACCAGGAATAGACGTCTTCTGCCCATTGAAGATTCTCCTCTTCTATTAATACCTCAATCGTATTGGTCGAAAGTGTTGGGTAATTATAAGACGGGTACTCACCGCTCGACCCTTTCGTCCGGAGCAGGGTCTCGGCGAACTTGATGAATCTGACGGTACTCTTCGAGCAACTCCTGCATGACATCCGAAAAGGTCCAATTCGGATCCAGGGTCGCATCGGTCTGGATCCGCCGCTCGAACTCCCGATAGGCCCGGGCTCGAGCCCAGGCGAAGAAATGTGCCAGTTCGATCTCTGGTTCGGACATCGGATCTGCCTCTTGGCTCCGTGAATAGGGTGGTTATCGATAATCGGGACTGCCGGCCGGGCCCGATTGCAAATTTCAAAATTTCCGGCGACGACACGATTCTCATTCTTTGATTTGAGCCTGTCAAGCCGGGTCTCACGATCCGGCCCGGACCCCTCCGGAGCCGTTTCGCACTCCTGGGTCGTCCTTGTTATTCCTTTGTTTCCCTGGCTCTAACCCGGATGGCACAATTCTCAAAAAATTCTATTAAGTGGGTTCTGAACCTCAGAAGAGTGTTGCAAAAGAGAAATGATGTGCGATAATACGCGGGATTGATGCGAATATCTTTAGATTCTTGAAATTGCCAATACATCGATTTCAAGATCGGTCAGTTGCAGAGCTACCATTGGTTAATCAACGATCAATAATTTGGCACGTAAAAAAGATCACCAACTCGCGGAAAGGCGGGAGTGACCTTGTTCATTTTTTCTTTAGTTGGACATGATTTTTTTGACACTGCGGAAAAACTCTTGATATGTGGCGGAGAATAACGTAGTTTTAGCCATATAGTTGAACACATAAATACGTGATTAAAATTAAAGGCATACGCTAATGAAACATGACAGGATCTCAGTAAGTCGTAGAATATGGGAATTTTAATCAACAAGGTCTTCCATTCGGACTGTGTTCCGAGGTATAACTAGGAAGTCAATTTCCTCACTGTCCCCCATAATCGAATGTTTTGAAGCGTGCTTTCTGGTGGGTGATGATTGGAATCCCCAAGCGACACCACGCCCACAAGAAGAGCGGTCAATAACGAAAAGAATTTGATAGCGCATCTACGTTATCTAAGACGTTGCCTGCCAAAAATGCGCTCGTGTGCCGACGAGAGAGTGGGATCCTTGTCGCAGTGCAAAACAGATTCGAAATTTTCGGACAATATTCGATCGAAGTTGTTTAGTTACGCCCCCGATAAAGCGAACGAAAAAAACGAATAAAGAGAATAAAGAAGCGAAAGAAGCATAGGTTGCCGGATCATTGATTGATGGTATGTTCTTGCCCCACCAAGAATGGCTGGATCAAAGTTTGATCGGCCGCAAGATCATTAACATATCAATAGACCATTAAATGTCGAAAGAACCCCGCGACAAATGAAAAGGAGAGCCAAATGCTCGCTCCGAATACTCTGTTGCAAGATCGTTATCTCGTCATGCGCTTGCTGGGTCAAGGTGGAATGGGAGCGGTTTATCAAGCGACAGATCGAAAGTTCGGCAATGCTGTTGCCTTAAAAGAGACTTTCTACAGCGACCTTCAGTTACGTAAAGCTTTTTCGCATGAAGCACGTCTGCTCAATCGCCTCCGACACGCCGCATTGCCGGTGGTCATGGACTATTTCTCCATAGGCGAAAGACAGTTTTTGGTCATGCAGTACATTCCGGGCAAGGACCTGGAGCAACTTTTAGGTGAGCGTAAAGAACGCGGCCAGGGAGTGTTCCTGACGGCGGAGATTCTGCGTTGGGCGGATCAATTGCTCGACGCCCTCGAATATTTACATTCGCAGAAGCCGCCGATCATCCATCGTGATATCAAACCACAGAACCTCAAACTGACGCCGAGAGGCGAGGTGATCCTCCTCGATTTCGGGCTGGCCAAGGGGATTGCCAGCCAGCAATCGCAGGTCAGCCAGAGCATACGGGGCTATACTCCGAACTACGCGTCGTTGGAGCAGATTCGCGGTACCGGAACGGATGCGCGAAGCGATATCTACAGCATCGGTGCGACTCTCTATCATCTCCTGACGGGCGAGATGCCGCAGGACGCCATGACCCGGATCGCGGCCATGCTGATGGGACAACCCGATCCGCTGCCGTCGATCAGCGAGTTGAACCCGGAGGTCTCGCCGACGATCGCGCTGGCGATCGAGAAGGCCATGTCGCCTCATCCGGATCAACGGTATGCCTCGGCGGCGATGATGAGACAATCCCTGCGCAACGCCAGCCGCAATGTGGCGCCGGCCAGCATTCACCGGACGCCGACCCTGACCGACGAACCGGTCCGGAACAGCACCGCGCTCGCGGCGGCCGCGGCCGTGGCCTACGATCGGCAGTACAAGCAGGAGAGCCCGGTGCCTTCGCCGGCTCCCGCCGGCAACGCGGTTCCCCAGAACGGCACCGATCACATCATCATTCTGCTCGACGAGAGCAAACAGGACGCGGCGAAGGCGGCAGCCCCGGGCATGATCCAGGTCAAACAACCGGCCGGCACCAAACCGCTCCAGGCCGTCAAGCGACCGGAAGTGAAACGGAGTCGGCCCGCGGCCTCGCGGCCACGCCGCCATTCGCGGATCGCTTTCTACAGCACGGTCATGGCCGGGCTCTTTGCCGTCACGGCCGGATTCTTCGTGGTGCAGGCCCGGTATAACGTGTTAGGTTCCAAGTGGAAGCTCTTCACCAACCAGGTCACGATCGACCAGGGGGGATCGGCCAGCATCGGCGCGACTCTGACCAATTCTCGGACGGCGGCGGTTCCGGAGCGGATCGATGCGTTGAGCTACTACATCGAGATCGATTCGGCGAGCGGCGCGAAACGCGAGACGGGGCGCGATCCGATCACGGCCGGCAGTCAGTTCAAGTTCCATTTCCGTCCGCGGCAGAGCGGTTATCTCTACGTGCTCGCGCCGGGGAAGAATGGGAACTTGCAGACCTTCCTGACCGATCAGCCCAGCTCGACCACCGGGGTCGTCACCAATCGGGTCGAGGCCGGCAAGGATTTTCAGTTCCCGTACGGCGATCAATGGTTTCTGATTCAGAAGGACGCGGACAAGACGCCTTTCACCGTCATCTTCTCGCCCACGCAGTTGAAGTCGATCAACAGTTTCTCCGCCTTGTCGGGTCGAGCCCTGACCGAGGCTGAAAGACAGAGTCTCAACGATCTGAAGAAGGATCTGACCGCCATGGCTCCCAAGGAGGTCGAGAGCCAGTCGGGTGTCACCTTGCAGGTGCCCCGGGACAAACCCGAGAGTCAGCCGCTGATCTTCGGGATCGAAATCAAGAAGAGATAGGGAGCCGTTCGGGCTCTTAGTCGGAATTTGCCTGGTTGCAGGTTTTGGTTGGGGTTGGGAGTAATTGGTGCGGGAGTTATTGAATAAGATGTTGGGGGTGATGTTGGGCGAGAAACTGAGAAAAATGATAGTCGGGCAATTGGTCAAGACCCTGATCTGCGTCTTGCTCCTGGTTCTGACGTTGAACTGGGCCCAGAGCCAGGTGACCATTGTTCCCGGCAAACCGAAGGAGAAAGCCGCCCGGCCCGCTGCCGTTAAGACCAAACCCAAGCCTAAACCCAAACCGACGCCTGCCGCCGTCAGTAAATCCGCCCCGACCTCCAAACCCGTCTCCACCCTGCGACCCCCCAGCGAACTAACCGAGAAACCCCCGTCATTCGTGCTCTTTCCCCCGCAGCTTGAGCCGACCCCGGCGATCAATCTCGGGATGGCGACCACTTCAGCTTTGGCGCTTCCGCTTCCCAAGCTGGTCAGTTATATCTTTGACGTCATTACTTTGGATGATCGAGGCCGCGTGTCCGAGCGTCGCGCGGAGACTACCCGCTATTATACCGAAGACCTGAGCATGGGAGTGCAGTTGGACATGGTCGAGATTCCGGGCGGGACCTATCCGATGGGCAGCCTGGAGTCGGATTTCGAGGAGATTCGAAAGGACTACGTTCGCGGGATCGAGAAGGAGCTTCGCGACACGCTGGTGCGCCGGCTGCAATGGGAGACGCCGCAGCATCTGGTCAAGATTCCGGCCTTCTACATGAGCAAGTACGAAGTCACCCAGTCCCAGTGGCGGATGGTCGCGAACCTGCCCAAGGTCAATCGGGTGCTGGTCAGCGACCCCTCCCGCTTCAAGGGGAGCAATCGCCCGGTCGAGAAGGTCTCCTGGGAGGACGCCGTGGAGTTTTGCGAGCGGCTCTCGAGAGCCACCGGTCGCCGGTACCGGTTGCCGAGCGAGGCGGAGTGGGAGTATGCCTGCCGCGCGGGGACCAGCAGCCAGTTCCATTTCGGCGCCTCCGTCAAGACGGACCTGGCCAACTATCACGGCAAGTACAATTATGGGTCCGTCCCCAAGGGCGAATATCGATCGCAGACGGTGCCGGTCGGAAGCCTCGCGGGAGCCAATGCCTTCGGACTCTACGATATGCACGGCAACGTCTGGGAGTGGTGCCTGGATACCTGGCATGACTCCTATGCCGGGGCTCCGGTCGACGCTCGAGCCTGGGAGGGCACCGGGACCGGGGTCATGTACATCAAAAGCTTGCGCGGCGGGTCCTGGGATACGTCGGCGGGCGAATGCCGTTCGACCTCGCGCAATCGCAGCGCCTCGACGGTCCGGCTGCACGACATCGGATTCCGCGTGGTCGCGGAAGCCCCCAGCCAGCAACCTACCAACGATACCAGCATCAGTCTGAAATAGACTGCTCGAAAAGAACACGGAACACGCGAAACGAGCGGACGGCATGAGGTAGAATCTCATCGAGTTGGCTCGTTTCGCGGTTTTTGCGGTATTGAGTACTCTTTCTAAACCGCGAAAGACGCGAAAGGTATTTAATTCCGCATCTTTCGCGTCATTCGCGGTTAAAGAAAAAGAGAACTGTTGGTTAACAGAGTATTGAGTGATGAAAGAGACGATCGAGATTACCGTAAACGGCGACCCTTACCAGACGGCGCCCGGCTCGACCGTGACCGATCTGGTCGACGAGTTGAGACTGGCCTCTGAAAGGGTCGCGATCGAATTCAATCGCTCCCTCCTGCCGCGCGCGGTCTGGAGCGAGACGATTCTAAGCGCGGGCGACCGGCTGGAGATCGTGCACTTCGTCGGCGGCGGCTGATCCCGTCCGTCCGGCCCTATTGAGTCAGTGGCACCGAAGGCATCTGGTCTTTATTGAATCGCGGCAGCAGTTCGTCGCGCATGGCCAGATAGTAGGCGGCGGCGGCGATGATGACGGCCGATTTCTTGGCATCGTCCTCGATGACCCGCTCGTAGGTGTCGAGGTTGGTATGCCAGGTCGCCGTGAAGTACTCGATCGGGTCCTGCGCGACTCCGATTCCCGGCAGGCCGGCCAGATTGAAGGAACTGTTGTCGGAGCCTCCGAGCGCGCGGCTCCGGGTCGAGACCGCGCCGAAGAATCCCAGGTCCTCGAAGACCGAGAGGGTTTGCCGGAGCAGCTCGGCACTCTCGGGCGGCCCGAAAATTCCCATCCCGCGGGCCCGGCCGGTACCCGAGTCGATGTTGAAATAACCACCCAGTTTGAAATAGGCTGGCTTCGGCTCCTCGAAGCTGCCGAAGTGCTCTTTGACGTAGGCCCGCGAACCGAGCAGGCCCTGCTCCTCGCCGCTCCAGAGCGCGACCCGGATCGTGCGCCGGGGCTTGACCCCGAGGCCGCGGATGATGCGCATGGCCTCCATCATGACCGCGCAGCCGACGGCATTGTCGGTCGCGCCGGTCGCCGCGTGCCACGAATCGAGGTGGCCGCCGAGCATGATCACCTCGTCCGGCTTGTCGGTTCCGATGATCTCGGAGATCGCGTTGTAGGCGGTCCGGCCCTCGGGATAGGTCCGGTTGACGATGTCGAATTCGAGTTCGACCGGCGTCCGGTCGTCCAGAATCCGGGTGATGCGGCCGAAATCCTCATTGCTCAGGATCGCGGTCGGGATCACCTTCGACGGATCGAAGTGGCGATTGCCGAAGGCGCGGATCTGACGATGTTCGCGCCCGCCGTCGTTGACCCTGACCAGGGCGCCGTTCGCGCGGAGAAATTCGTCGATCTGTTCGTTCAGCTCGCGCGGGCTCAGTTTTTGCGGTTGGCCCGGCGACGGATTGGGCGGCGGCTGCGCGCCGGCGAAGGGCGCCGGGTAC
>DATEFT010000255.1:0-8267 GCA_035280505.1 Blastocatellia bacterium
TGATCCCCGACCCGGCTCATGGCGGCCGCGATGTAGATGAAATGTTCGTAGAACTTGCCGGCCAGTTCCTGGTAGACCGGGTTGTGCAGGGCCAATTCCAGCGCGATGGTCAGCATGTCGAGCGAGTAGACGGCCATCCAACTCGCCCCGTCGGCCTGCTCCAGGTAACCGCCGGTCGGCAACGGCACCGAACGGTCGAAGATGCCGACATTGTCCAACCCGATGAACCCTCCCTCAAAGACGTTGCGGCCCATCCGGTCCTTACGGTTGGCCCACCAGGTGAAGTTGAGCAGCAGGCGATGGAAAACGCCCTCCAAAAATTGGAGATCACCGGTTCCGCGCAGCGCCTTTTCGAGCAGGTAGATCTGCCAGGCCGCGGTGGCATAGACGGGCGGATTGACATCCGAAAAGTTCCCCTCGGAGCCCGGGAGCTGGCCGCTCGGATGGGCATAGGACTGTTGTGTGATCAGGCGCAACTGCTGTTTGGCCAGGTCGATATCGAGCCGCGCCAGAATGACCGCCTGGATCGCCAGGTTCCAGGCGGCCAACCCCGGATACTCCCACTTATCCGGCACCGAAATGAGATCGGCGTACTCGATCTGCGTCCAATCTTCGTTCCTGATGGTCCCCCGCGGCCCCTGCTTCGCATAGTGGAGAGCCATGTCCATCACCCAGTCGCCGACCGGGTACAGGTAGAATTGCATGGACCAGAGCATGCCCGCCATGGCCTGTCGCATGACGTTGCGGGAATCGTCGTCGAGATTCGGAGGGGCGAGGTCTCGATAGAACTCATCGGCCTCCTGCCGTCGTACTTGCAGGCACTCTTCGAACTGGGATCCGAACAGAACGTCCGTTGCGCCCTGGCCGCGATCCAAAATCCCGCCCAGCAGCTCGCGATTGACCAGACGCAGCCGCACCACTTCGACCGCTCCGGGAGCCAGCTCCAGCTTGTAATGGGCCGCCGCTTTCGTCCCGAGGTTGAAAGGGTTGACCGCTCGCGCCTGTCCATGAACGACGAAGTTATTGATTCCGTCTTTGACGTATGGACTGGCGTTTTGCGACCAGCCGCCTCGCTCGAGATTCGTCTCGTTCTCCGTGAAGAGCAGCGGAACGGCGCGGTCGCAGAACAGGGACCAATCACCCAGCGCCGAATGGGAAGCCTCGATGCCGGCTCTCCCGTTGACCGGGGCCGTCCGCCCGATCACCGGCTTGGCCGTTTTGGGATACCACGACCAGGTATTGCGAAACCAGAGCGTCGGCAGCAGGTGCAGCGTCGCCGGCTCCGGTCCGCGGTTCCAGACGCTGATCCGGATCAACAGATCTTCCGCCTCCTGTTTGGCATACTCGACAAAGATATCGAAGTAACGGTCCTCATCGAAGACGCCCGTATCGAGCAGCTCGTATTCCGGCTCGCACCGGCCCCGGTGGCGATTGGTCTGAACCAGATCTTTGTAAGGGAAGGAAGGCTGAGGGTACTTATAGAGGTACTTCAGATATGAGTAGGTCGGAGTTGCATCGAGATAAAAATAGTATTCCTTGCAATCCTCGCCGTGATTGCCCTCGCGGTTGGTCAGGCCGAAGAGCCGCTCCTTGAGAATCGGATCGGCTCCGTTCCAGAAGGCGAGCGCAAAACAGAGCAGTTGTTGATCGTCGGAGATGCCGGCGATGCCGTCTTCGCCCCAACGGTAAGCGCGCGATCGCGCCTGGTCGTGCGTGAAATGGTCCCAGACGTCGCCCGCCTGGCTGTAATCCTCGCGGACCGTTCCCCACTGGCGCTCGCTGAGGTACGGCCCCCATCTCTTCCACGGAGCCTGTTGTTCCCTGGCCATTCGCAGACGGAGCTCTTCTTGATTCATATCGTTGAATACCGAAAGTTTGAGCGGCCTCGAAATTCCATTCAACCGCGCAAGACGCGAAACACGCTAAATCGTCAGGTTTTCGCGCTTTCGCGTCTTTCGTGGATTTCGCGGTTCCGAATCAAAACTTCGAGAAATTTACTTTCCAAAGTACTGACTTTTTAAGATGTTGAAGGTTCGGGCCGCCAAACCCAGAGGAGCCAACTAACCCGGCTCTCCAGACGTCATCCCCTTCCGCCCATTTGGCGGCCCGAATTCGAAAAATCCGTCGGTGTGCCTCTTCATCCTCCCGCAAGCGAGGCGGTTGGGCATCAACCGGTGGCGCCAGTCAATCGAGCCTGCAAGATCACCCAACAACCCGGAGAACCTGCAGGAGAAGGTGCCGCCCGGATCCGACGTCCACCTTGCCTTCACCTAACCGGACCCGCGCGCCACTTCTGCGCCATCCCTCGCGGCTGTGCGCCACCGGATGATGCCCAAATCGAAATCAGCGGTAGCCATCCAACTGCCGCTGATTTTCAATGATCGGGTCTCCGGAGATCCGTCCAGGCAATAACGTTCGGAGACTCGATCTACGCTGATGGTTCGCAAACGGCAAGCCACAACCGAGCGCCGTCCGGCGATTTTGTTTAAGGGGTTGGAAGTCGGGTATTTATTCGATCGCCGATCGCCTCAGCGGGCCTCGAGTGGGTCTGGCCCTTAGAGATGACTCCGCAATAAATGATGCAAGCCGTGACCCGCCGTGGAAGCGTCGAGATCTCGTCGGAGCCCGCGGCGCCGAAAGAACGCCACGACAGGGCCCGGTAATCACACGATTATTCATAGAAGCTGCCATCGATCGCGGCATCCGTTAACGCCGAAGATAGTATTTCCAGACTACCATGACATCCCGCAGTTTCCAGTGCCGGTCGAGGCATCGCCGCGCGCACGCGGCTCGGGCTTCGAACATCGGGCTCCTGATAACAGCCAAAACGGCAACGAGTTATTGAGCCGCGCCGATTCGCCCCCTTGTGGTGTAAGGCTTGCCATACAATCGTTCGCCGTAGAAGTTTGCGGCAATCCCAACGATATTAAATGGCAGCGCGGCCCTGAGCCGCCGACCGAGCCGCTCGAGCCGATAAGCAACTGCTTACAGCGAGAGTACCTCGCGGTTACTTTCTGGTACTAATAGTAACCGCAAGCGCCTGGATCCGAGGTAGCAGAGTTCGATAGTGAAAGGAGCATCGGAGAGTGACCATGACAGGTAGGACCATTAATGATCAGACCGGCGGGCGACCGCGCGCCAAGACCGCCTTACAAGAGAGCGAAGAGCGATTTCAAGCGGCCTTTGAAAGAGCGCCGATCGGAATGGCCATCATCGGACTGGACTTCCAGATCCAGCGGGTCAATCCGGAGTTGGCTCGTCTGCTCGGCTACAGCCAGTCGGAGTTACGAACGCGAACCTTCCTCGACCTGACCCATCCGGACGATATCGAGAAAGACATCGAGCTGTCCCGGCGCCTGGTTCATGGTGAAGTGGAGAACTATCAATTGGAGAAGCGTTTTCTCAGCAAGAGCGGCCGGGTCATCTGCGGCAATCTCAGTATGACGATCGTCCGCGATCCCCAGGGCGAGGCTTCATACGCGCTGGCGATGCTGGAGGACAGGACCGAGCGGAAACGGATCATCGAACTCTTGACCCAGGCGATGCCGCAACAGGATCAGCGGCTGACGGCCATGGTCTGCGCGCTTCCGGCCCATGTCGTGGTGCTCGGCGGCGACGGCGTGATTATCGATGCCAGCGAGTCCGGAGAGTTCTCGGATCAGACTCGGCCGTCGATCCTGCAATGCTCTGCGCTCGGGGTGAACTATCTGGATCTCTGCGGAAAGGCGGCGGCCGAAGGCAATCTCTTCGCCCAGGAGGCGCTCTCGGGGATTCGGACCGTCATGATGAATCATGCCGCCGAGTTCAACCTGGAGTATCCCTGCCATTCCCCGACCCAGCGCCGCTGGTACCTGATGCAGATCGATCCGATGCCGCGAGATCACGGAGGGGTGGTGATCAGCCATACCAACATCACCGACCGCAAGCTGGCGGAGGAGGAACTTCATAATCTGATGCTCAATGTCCAACAGTTGAAGGATCGTTTCCAGGCTGAGAAGATCGAGCTTCCGGAGGCGATTAAACGCCTGCACGACTTCGGCCAGATCATCGGCCAGAGCGACCCCCTCAAAAACGTCCTGATCCAGGTTCAACAGGTCGCCCCGACCGACACGGCGGTCCTGATCAACGGAGAGACCGGGACCGGCAAGGAGCTGGTCGCGCACGCCATCCATGCGCTGAGCCTGCGCCGCAACCATCCGCTGATTAAAGTGAACTGCGCCGCGCTGCAGCCGACCCTGATCGAGAGCGAATTGTTCGGCCATGAGAAGGGCGCCTTCACCGGCGCCGGCACGAGCCGCATCGGCCGGTTCGAACTGGCCAATAAAGCGACGATCTTCCTGGATGAGATCGGCGAGCTGCCGCTGGAGTTGCAAGCCAAACTCCTGCGTGTCCTGCAGGAGGGAGAGTTCGAGCGATTGGGGTCCAGCCGCACCATCAAAATAGACGTTCGCGTGATTGCGGCGACCAATCGCGATCTGAAGGAAGCATCCCGGAACGGCAGCTTTCGCGCGGACCTCTACTATCGCCTGAGCGTCTTCCCCATCCGAATCCCTCCGCTCCGCGAGCGCCAGGAGGACATTCCACCGCTGGTCAATTTCTTCGTCCGGCAGATCAGCCAGCGGTTGGGCAAACAGATCGATGCGTTGCCGACCGCCACCCTGCAGGCGCTCAGGGCCTATCCGTGGCCGGGGAATGTGCGGGAGTTGAAAAATATCATCGAGCGCGCGGTGATCATTACTCCGGACGGCCGGCTCAGGCTGCTGGACGATCTCCGCGTCGGCCATTCCGCGCCCCTGAAAGCGAGCGCGGCGGTGGAAGAGCCGGCCACGGAACCGTGTCCCCGCACAGCGCGGCTGGAAGAGGTCGAGCGGGAATATATTCTGCAGGTGCTGGAGCAGACCTATTGGCGAATCGAAGGATCACACGGAGCGGCCGGGATCCTCGGATTGAACCCGGGGACGCTGCGGTCCAGAATGAAGAAGCTGGGGATTCAACGCCCGAAGTTCAAGAGTTGAGCGATGGATCCTTCATGCGATCTCATCCCATGGTGCCATTGAGCAAGTCCCGGCTCTCGTCTTCAATCCCTCCGCGCCGGCGATTCCACGGGGGCCCCGGGCGCGCGGCTCTCGGATCTGTGCCCGAGGCCGCCGGATTTCAAGGCTTTCATGACATAGCAGGATTTCTCTCGGATCCGGATGGGCGACTGCGGTTCACGAGAACGCCTCTCGCCGCTCAAACTCCCGGTTCGCAAGGCATTTCTCCGATCGATCGAGAAGCTTCGGCCATGGCGTACCAGTTGCCATAAACGAAACCGTACCAGCATGGAGCGGAAGGCCCATTCAACCTGAGGCGCTCACCAGAAGAAGATCGGTGGTAAGTCAAGACAGACCATCAAAGATTACGAAACGGATTGCGAAGATTGGTTTCCCAGCCATGGGAAAGGAAGGAACATCACAAAGGAGGATTATCATGAGGAATGTCATGAAGAAAGAACCTAGACACACTAAACTCTTAACCCTCATGTTAGCGCTGGGACTGAGCAGCGTCGCTTTCGTAAGTGCCGCTGCTCAGACCTCCGCGAATCTTGCACCACGCAGTTACACCGAAGGTGAAAAGGCGAAGGTCAAGGGTGTGATCATCGGCCGCGACGGGGATCTGGTGATTATACGTGACAAGGACGACGCGGTGATCAACGCCGCCCTCGACAACGAAACTCGGGTCTACGTGGGAACGGCGTGGTGGAACACCAAACGGAGCGTCACCAATCTGACTCCCGGCCTGAGGGTCGAGGTCGAAGGCCGCGGCAATTCGCAGGGGCAATTACAGGCCGCCAAAGTCAAGTATCGCGCCACCGACATGAGGGTCGCGGAGGACATCAGCGGCGGCATCACCCCCCTCAAGACGGAGGTGACCCAGCTCAGCGACCAGCAGCAGAAGATGGATGCCAAGCAGACCGCCATGCAGGCCCAGCAACAACAGATGGAGGGACAGCAGGCGGAGATGCAGATCGTGCAGCAACAGTTGAGAAATAAACAGACGGAGTTGCAGAATCAACAGGCCCAGACCCAGGAGAGCCTGCAACGCACCCAGCGAGAGACCGAGATGCTGGGCAAGCGCCTCTCGGAGATGGATGAGTACGACACCAACTTCACCGCCACCGTGAAGTTCGCCACCGGCAAAGCGACCCTCACGAAGGAGGCCAAGCTGGCGCTGGACGAACTTGCCGATAAGGCCTTGAACACTCAGGGCTACTTGATCGAGGTGGCCGGCCATGCCGACACCACCGGAACCAAAGCGCTCAACCAGGAGTTGAGTCAGCGCCGCGCCGATGCGGTCATCGATTACCTGGAAGAGACCAAACGCGTGCCGCTGCGCCGGCTGCTGACGCCGAGCGGGCTCGGAACCTCGCAGCCCGTCGCCGATAATCGGACGAAGGCCGGACGCGCACAGAACCGCCGGGTCGAAGTCAAGATGCTGGTCAATCGTGGACTGGCCAGCATGACGACCCAAAAATGAGGACCAGAAAAGCTGTCCGTTTTCTGCAGATGATCTTTACTGGCTGAACAGTGCTGACCGAGACGGGGTCTCCGCGCGAAGGGCCGAAGTAACGAGGCGTCAAAGGCTTGAATAGAGAGCCGGTTCCTTGACTCCACGTTCCTTCGGCCCTTCGTCGTTTCTCATGACCTCGAGGCCCTTCTTCCCTGTTAACCGCGGAACACGCGAAAGACGCGGAATCAAAGACCGTTCGCGTCTTTCGCGTGTTTTGCGGTTCGTAAACCAACTTTGTGAGCCAAGTATTTAGCGTGTAAAGAGACGAAAAAAGGCTCCTCGCCATAAATGACGAGGAGCGCTCAAGAGACCCACATATGCACCACCGAAGCAGGTTCCCCAGCCTGCCTCGGTACCCACTATTCCAACTCACCGTTTCAGGGAGGCAGTCGAGAACGTTGAGGTAGTATCGAGATGCTACTGATCAACGCTCCCACTCTCCATCTCTTCCTGGTGCAATCTTCACGCCATTCCCCGCGCCGCCGGCCAGGCTCGGCGCAATTCATTACGATTCCGATTCTTATCGAAAGGCCGGTGAGGGCGGGGAGGGCGGAGCGGTCCACGGCATTCGATGGAACCGGAGAAATGTGACGGAATCCATGGGCCCTGCTCGACGGCCGGAAACTCGGTCGCGGCCGGGAGACGCCGGATCCATCGAGGTATCGCCCGCCCCGGATGAAGAGCTGAGCAGGTACGGCATTTGCCTTTCATTCGATGCTGACCCCTGTACCTCAGACTTTAACGTTTCGTCAACTATTAGGAGGAGCCTGACAATGTCTATCTTCAGACAGTGTTTCAAAGCGCAGAGCCGGCTGATTCCGCCGGCGTTGCTGGCATCGGCAATCTTCTCGGTCGTGGCGCTGGCCCAGACGGAGACCGGCCAGATCATCGGCAAGGTCACCGATCAGAGCGGCGCGGTCATCGCCGGAGCCACGGTGACGATCAAATCGACAACGACCGGGGCCGAACGCACGTTGACCGTCAATTCCGAAGGGATCTACACCGTCCCCAACCTTCAACCCGGGCTCTACGACGTGCAGGTCAGGGCGCACGGGTTTACGCCCCGATCGCAGCAGGTCAATGTGACGGTCGGCTCTCAAGTCTCCTTCACTACCGAGCTTTCGGTAGGTCCGGTGACGGGGGGAACGGTAGAGGTGATCGCGGCCGGCGGGGTGGAGGTCAATACCCGCAATCAAGATCTGTCGAGCGTCATCACCACCCAACAACTGCGCGAGTTGCCGACGATCACACGCAACCCGTACGACCTGGTGACTCTGGCGGGCAACGTCACGCCGGCGGGCGTCTCACCGGCCGGCACCTCGACCGGATTCTCCAACACCCGTGGGGTCGGCTATTCCATCAACGGCCAGCGGGCCTCCGGAACCAGCATCCTGCTCGACGGCGGCGATAACATCGACTACTTCACGAGCGCCGCCGGGCAGAGCGTCCCGCTCGATTCGGTTCAGGAGTTTCGCGTCGTCACCAGCAATTTTCTGCCCGAGTACGGGCGCGCGACCGGCGGGGTCATCAACGTGGCGACCAAATCCGGCTCCAACGAATATCACGGCTCGGCCTACGAGTTCTATCGTGGAGCCGCCCTGGCCGCCAACAGCTTCGAGAACAACGCCAACGGCCTGCCCAAGGGTAACTTCGTCCGCAACCAGTTCGGCTTCTCGGCCGGCGGCCCGGTCCTGAAAGACCGGTTGCTCTTCTTCGCC
>DATEFT010000256.1:0-6870 GCA_035280505.1 Blastocatellia bacterium
GGTCGACGGCGCAAACACCGGACCTGAAACAACTCGCCGCGCAACTCAAATCCAAAGAAGTCACAGTCAAGCGAGCCGCGATTGAGGCGATCGGGCGGCGCGCGGAAGAAGCCGGAGTAGATCTGCTCGTCGGGGTGCTGGAGGACCCCGAGCAGGAGTTCCGCAGCACGGCGGCCCTGACGTTGGGGCAGATGGGATTTGCCAAAGCGGCCCCGTCCCTGGCCCGATTGCTCAGGAGCACTCACCCCCGCGACCGCCGGAGCGCGGCCGTGGCGCTGGGCATGATCGGCGGCGAGGTGGCGCGCGACGCGTTGATTGCCGCGCTCAATTCCGAGTCCGATGAAGACCGCGAGACCGCCGTCTCGGCTCTGGCCGATATCAAAGACCCAAAGGCGGTCGACGCCCTGATCAGAATGTTGCGGGATGTCGACCATTCGGTGCGCGCCAGCGCTTCGGTGGCGCTGGGCCGGCTGAGCGACCCGCGCGCGGTCGATCCGCTGATCCGGGCCCTGGGCGATGAGGAGACTTCGGTCCGGACCGGCGCCGCGCTCTCGCTCGGCGAAATCGGAGATAAACGCGCCATTGCGCCGCTGGAAGCGCTGCTGGCCAAAGAGCCGAACGAGAACGTCCGCCAGCAGATTGAATACGCGCTCAAACGGCTTCGCGAATCTGCCAAAAGCAAACCTTGACTGCTTCAATCGGGAAGCAAGCAACCATAGCTGTGATGGAGGTAATGTCGGATCAGCGTTCTAGACATTCTCCCCCGGGAACCTTTAATTGAGTAACTAAATACTTGGAAAAGTATGCTGATTGAAGTTTTGATTCGACACCGCGAAATACGCGAATGACGCGAAAGCTGAATAATTTCGCGCCTTTCGCGTGTTCCGCGGTTTGAATCTCAAATTCCAAAGAGCCTGATTTCCAGAGTACTAAAAAGGAAGATCCTGATGTTCAAGACGCCACGCTTTCGCCGGGTGACCGCGCCCTGTTGGGCTTTGACCTTGGGTTTGATCATCCTCGCCGCCGGCCCGGCTCACTCCCAGGCCCCCGCGGATTTCGGACAGGACGGCGCCTCGCCCGCCCGGGTCAAGACCCCTCTCTCCTCACCGCCGGCGTCGCCATCGGATGAGCCGACCAAGGATGGTTCCATCAAGTCGACCACCGATCTCGTGACCCTGACCGTGACGGTGACCGATCGCAATCAGCGATTGGTGACGGGCCTGGACCAGAAGAATTTCGAGGTCTATGAGGACAAGGTCAAACAGAGCATCGAATTCTTCAATGACGTGGACGCGCCGCTCAACGTCGGCATCGTCTTCGACGTTTCGGGCAGCATGAAGGGCAAGATCGACCGCGCCCGGAACGCCCTCAAAGCTTTCATCCAAACCAGCCACAATGACGACGACTTCTTCCTGGTCGGTTTCAACCAGCGCGCCAATCTCCTGGCCGAGTTCACCGACGGCGATTCGCTCCTGAACAAGTTGAACCTGGTGGATCCGAACGGACAGACGGCGCTCTACGACGCGGCCTATCTGGGGATCGAGAAGGTGCAGCAAGGCCGCCATCAGAAACGGGCGATTCTGCTCATCTCCGACGGCCAGGATAATGCCTCCCGCTACTCTTACGGCGAATTGCGCAAGCTGCTCAAGGAGGCCAATGTGCAGATCTATTGCATCGGCATCGTCGAGTTGGGCGGCGCGGCCGGGAGCCTGCTCGACGTCGGCGGCCAGTCGATCCTGGAAGAGATCTCGCAGACCACCGGCGGCAAGGCTTTCTTTCCGCGCTCGGGACCGGAACTGGAAGACGCCACGACCCGCATCGCGCTGGAGTTACGCCATCAGTACAGCATCGGTTACGTTCCGCAGAACGAGCAACGCGACGGGCGATGGCGCCGAATCAAGATCCGGGTCAATCCGCCGCGCGGACTGCCGGATCTGAGCGTCCGCGCCAAGGAGGGCTACTTTGCCGGACCAAGATAACCCCTGGGATCGCTCTCAAGGTTCCGGTTTGCGTTCGTAGGCCAGGATGAAGAACGGCTGATCGCCCATTCGGGCATTGCGGCTGAAGTCGGAATCGAATCGGGCGACCAGGCGATAGTTGGCTTCGATCCAGGCCACCAGTCTCTGGTTGTAATCTACTCCGAAGACCCGATCCCGGAACTCCGGCGTCAAGAGATTGACGATCATAATCAAGGGAATGCGCCTGGATTTGATGGTCTCGATGGCCGCGTCCTCTTTCGCCCCGGTGACGAAACCGGGATGGACGATCTCTTCGGCGAACGGGTAGCGCCGTTCCGCGAGGAAGTTGATGCTCGTCGCCTGCGGCAGGGTCAGGACGTAATCGTCCGGAGCCGTATGCTCTCTGGCATATTGAATGGCGGCCGTCAGGGGCTGGCCGATCGGCAGCTCCGTGATGAATCCTCCGCGAGGCGCGCTGATCTCGAAGGTGCTGCGGCTGCGAAAGCGGTAGATGGAGTTGATGGAGACTCCGACGATCATCAGGCCGACCAGGGCCATGGCGGTTCGCCGGACATAGATCTTCGCGGTCTCCGAACCGACCAGCCGCGCCGGACTGAGCCGAAAGATCAGATAGAGGCAGACGATGACGGCGACCGGAATAAAGAACGGCGCGTAAGGGCCTCTCGCGGTCACATTCAGGATCACTCGCAGAATCGAACCCTGGGCGAAGACGGCGAAGACCGTCAGCAGGCTGAGCGCCAGGGGCAGGTCCTCTCCCCGGCGCCAGCGGCGCCAGATCTGCCAACCGCAGACCGCGATCATGACCGGCAGGATGAACGGGAGCGAGGTCAGCGGCGAAGCATCGGTCTGCAGTCGAAACGTTTTGAAGAGCAGAACCCAGAACGCGGAGCCCAGGACGATCGCCGCGAAGCCGAACTTCACGAGTCTTTTCCACTCGGTCTCTCCCGCCGCCGTCCGGCGCGACGAGATCAGTCCGCCGATCAAGAGGCTGGTCCCCACCCAGATCGCCAGCATTCCCAACCCGGTGGCCGTGTACCAGAACGACCGGGGCCATTCGGCCAGGCCGCTGACGGTGTGGTTGAAGTAGACCAGTTGCGGCGGCATATTGGTGAAGAGCACGTGGTTGTCTTCGATCAGCGCCCGCCAGGTCGCCCGGCTCAGGATCCAGGCGTAGGTTGCGGCGGTGATCCCGACCACCGGCAAGGCGAAGAGGGCCGCGTCGCGCCAGGGAATTTTGCGAGTGTTCAGCCCCTGAAGCAGAATCGCCGCCCCGGCCGCGGCCAGCGCGGCCAGCGTGGCCTCCGGTTTCGAGATCAGGGAGAGGCCCGCGCAGACCCCCGACCAGAAGATCCACCGCCGGCCCGGACCGCGTAGATAGCGTGCGGCGCAGACCAGCGACCCGATCGCAAAGACCAGACCGTAGAGCGCCGCAAACGAATAGGGCGAGATGTAGTTGGCCGTCGATTTGATCGCGCACAGGACCAGCACAAAACCGGCGGTCAGGAAGGCTTCCCATTCGGACATCAATTGGCGGGCGAGCCAGTAGGTCATGAGCAGAATCAGGATCGCGCAGATCAGACCGCTCGTGTGCAGGGTCGAGAGCTGAACTCCGAAGATTCCATAGAGCGCGGCATTGAAGTGCGGGGCGAACGGACCGTAGAGGCACTGGACATCCCGGTACAGGACCTCGCCGGCGAGGATCCGGGTCGGCAGGTTCATCTCGCGTCCATGATCGATGATCGGTTGGGTCCAGCGCTGCCAGGTTCCGGCGAGCATGGCCGCGAGGAGGACCATCAGGGCCAGCACGGCGTAAGCATCCCGGCGAGTTAGAAGACCGGGATGTTCGGCGACGACTACTTTCGGTTCCGTAACCTCCAACTTGGCTGATGGGAATGCCTGATCCATTCGATGATGATGAAACCCTTCTCTATTAAAGTGCAATAATTGCGTTCGCGAGAGTTCATTATAGGGGCTGGATCCGGGCGGGTGAAGAGCCGAAGCCCGCCGGATCTGAATGAAAGTCAACGCTAATTTGATTAGATCAAGACTCGGGGCCACATCGGCAATCGATGGTTGTGCTTTACCGGCGCGTGATAGAATGCCGAGCCGATGAAATACCGTGACAGAAGGTAGTTTACATCCAATGAATTCGACAGTTGAGAGCCTGCTCGAAGGTCCGAAATCCAACCCCGAATGCCCCGAATGGAAGAAGCGATTAATCGTGGTCCTGGTCTGTCTGGGAGTGACCTCGTTCGTCGTCTTGCCCTTCTTTGTGATGGGAGTCGCGCCCGAGGCCGGTTGTTGTCGCGGCGCGGGACCGCGGACCCATGACGGGGTCATCCATTACAACCAGATGGATTCGTTCTGGCGCGGGCTCCGCTCCGGCCGGATCTACCCTCGCTGGGAAGATACGATGCACGCCGGTTACGGTACTCCGACCATGATCTTCTACCCGCCGGGCCTCTACTACCTGAGTTCGTTATTCTATCTGGCCCTGGGCGATTGGCACGTGGTCCTGATCGTTCTGCAGTGGGTCTTGATGGCGGCGTCGGGCGCGACGATCTATTGGTATGCGCGGCGGTCGATGTCGTGGGGCCCCGCGACCGTGGCCATGGCCGCCTATCTGGTGGCGCCTTATCACCTGATCGACCAATATCAACGCGGGGCCATCGCCGAACAACTCAATTTCATCTGGATGCCCGTCGCGCTGATCCTGGCCGAGAGACTCTGGTTGAAAGAGACCGCCCATCGATTGACGGCCCTGATCGGCCTGGCGGCCCTGATCGCGGTGATGCTCCTTTCGCATCCCCCGACCGCCTACCAGTTCATGCTGATCTTCGGTCTCTGTGCGGCGGGAGTGGCGCTCAAGGGCCGCGATTGGCAAGGCCTGGTGAACCTGGTGCTGATCGGCGTCGCGGGGGTCTTGGGAACTCTGATCGTCGCCTCCTACCTCTACCCCGCCATCGCCGACCAACCGCTGGTCAACATCAGCGAGGTCGAGAGAATGTGGCCCTATCATGCCAGTTACGCTCTGGACTTCTCGCAGCAGATGTACGATCACGTTCGGGACAAATTCGTCGTCCGGCTCGATCTCATCTGGACCTTCAGCCTGGTGGTGATTGTTCTGGCCGGCGCGATTCTGCTGAGGTGGAGGGCACAGTTGATCTCGCTCGACCTGCGCGCGCGGCTCTGGCTGTGGTTGGGTGCGGGAGGCCTGGCGATCTTCTTCATGACCAGATATTCGTATCCGGTCGGCCGATTCATTCCCAAGATCGAGGCCGGAAACTTCGCCTGGCGGATGCTGGCCGTCACCAGCCTGGTGATCGCCCTGATTGCCGGAGCCTGTTGGCAAGCGGCCGGAGACTTGCGGCGCCGGCACCAGCGGGTAGCGTCGATCATCTGCGGCCTCTCGGCGGTGGCGATCGTGGCCGCCGCGACCCAGATCAGCGTGACGGAGGTGGCGCGGCCCATGAAGCACGCCGAAGCCTTCCGGCCCGACCCCAAACACTACCATCGCGCCTACGTGCCGAAGGGCGTGCCGTTCGAGGTTCCGGAGATGGCGCCCGCGTCTTTGGCCTCCGGCGGCGGTCAGGTCAGCGTGGCCCTGATGCACCCGGAATTTCGCCGGTATCAGGTCGAACTCGACCGGGCCGACCAGTTGCAACTTCGCACCTCGAACTTTCCGGGCTGGACCGCCTTCGTCGATGGAGAGAAAGCCGAGGTTAAGAGCGGCCCCGTCGGCAATATCGTGATCGAACTGCCGCCCGGAAAGCATGAGGTGACCCTGGACTTTCGGCTGACGCCGTTTCGCCGCCTCTGCAACTGGATTTCGATCATTTCAATCGCCCTGCTCGCTTCGGTCTACGTGATTGCCAGACGGAGGACCTGATCGGCGCTCGGTGATTGAGACCGGCGCGAGATCGCGTTCGGATTTTCTTCGCGTCTTTCGCGGTTTCCCGAAAAGCTATGCGGACAGGAAAAGGAGAGTGTGAAAGTTGAAGCGGTCACGGTTGTTGGGAATCCTGCCTGTAATTCTTCTGATACTCTACTGCGGATTTCTGATCAGAAACGCCTGGTATGCGGTGGCCGGTTCTGACAGCACCGGATACGTATCGTTTGCGCGATCGATGGCGGCGGGCGAGATTGTGAAGCCGGTGGTCGAGTTGAATCGGCTCGAACTGCCGAACGATTTCACCGACGTCTTCATGCCGCTCGGATCGAGCCATGGGCCGCGACCGGGGACGATCGCGCCGATGTATCCGATCGGTCTACCGCTGCACCTGGCGCTGGGCGGGCTGCTCGGCGGATGGGAATACGGTCCTTTTCTGGTCAACCCGATCATCGCCGGCCTGAGCCTGATCCTGATCTATCTGATCGGGTTGGAACTGGGGCTGCCGCGCCGGTTCTCGGCGACGGGCGCGGTCATGCTGGCCGTCCATCCGACCTTCCTCTATTTCGCGATGCAGCCGATGAGCGACGGCGCCTCCGCCTGCTGGGCCCTGGTTGCAATCTGGACCTCGCTGCGATCCAGGCAGCGCGATTGGTGGGGGCTCTTCGCGGGCGCCGCCCTGGGCGCGGCCTTTCTGGTGCGGCCAAGCAATGTGCTGCTCTCGATCCCGATGCTGTTCAGCCTGCGGTTGAAGCCCCGGGTGCTGTTGCTCTGCTGTCTAGGGGGCTTGCCGTTCGCCGGGGCTTTCCTGATCTACAACACCGTCGCCTACGGCCACCCGCTCACGACGGGCTATGCCGTCACGATCCCCACCAATCACCAGGGACAGTTGATGTGGGCGAACCTCTCGGTGCGCTTCAACTATTATGTCGACTGGTTGCAGCGATTGATCGGCCCCCTGGCGGTGCTCGGATGGTTGGGCGTGGCCGCCTGCCGCAACCT
>DATEFT010000257.1:0-4806 GCA_035280505.1 Blastocatellia bacterium
CCCGAACCGCAGGTCGCGCGGCGCATATTCGATTCCGTAGAAATATCGCGAGACCTTGCCCTGCGGCGTGATCACCATGATCCCGCTGGCATGGGCGTACTGTTTCGTCACCGGGTCCCAGACGTAACGGAATCCGACCGATCGGGCCAGGGCCTGGATCGGCGCCTCGTCGCCCGTCAGGAAATGCCACCCCTCGGCGGCCTGGGGCTTGCCGTAACGCTCGAGGTACTCCCGCTTTTTGGCCGCGGCCAGCGGAGGTTTCTCGCGCGGATCGAAGCTGACGGTCAGAGAGACGAACTCTTTGCCCGGCGTCATCGGCAGGGTCTTGAGCGTGCCGAGCAACCCGGTCAGGACCTGGGTGCAGAGTTGCGGGCAGTCGTAATAGACCAGCGACAAGACCACGGGTTTGTCGTGAAAATATTCCGCGAGTTTGACGGACCGCCCGTTCTCATCCTTGAACTCCAGATCCAGCGGCACCTGATTGTTCAGGAGTTGGTCGATCCCGACCTCTTTCAGCATCGGCGGCTTGACGCTCGCCGGTTGCGCCGAGACCGCACCCGCGAGGCCGGCGAGCACCAGCAGACAGCAGACCGTGGATAAGGCGGCTCCTGATAAATAACGCCGTCGGTTCCGACGATCAAGAAACCTTTTCCACATCGCGGTCATACTCATTGCCCTCCGATGATTCGCCCCGCATTGGGCTGGGCGTTGAGGACCCGCTTCCGCATGGCCTCGGCCCGTTCGACCTGTTTGGTCAGTTCAGCCGGAGCCTCCGGCAACCCGCGCTCGACGATCAGCTCTTTGGCCCGACTCAACGGAATCGAGGCGACTCCGGCCTCCTTGCTGACCCAACCGTACTGCGCCGCCCGCTGGTTGAGCTGTTCGTTGAACTTCTCCAGGTCCTTTTCGGGCAGCAGCGAGGGTTTGCCGTCCGCGCCGGGAGCGCCCTGGAGACGCGGCTCGGGCGGCAGCTTCCGCTGCGTTCCGGCCTCGAGTTCGGTGGCCCGCTGCGGACGGGTGATCTCGTCCACCTTCTTGAAACCGATGAGCAACCCCTTGATCAGCCCGAAGGTCATCGCCGAGGCGAGCGCCAGCACGGCCAGGAAGACCAGCACGGGACGCGCTTTGATCCCACTGGCTTCCGGCTTCAGATTGTTTTGATCGTGATGATCGTTATGCTTTGCCATACCTGCTAAATCTCAGTGATGTCCGCCCACCGCCGCGGCCAGCGCCTCGTCCAGTTGCGGATCTTTGTACGGGACCAGGGAACGCGTTCTCAATTGCCGGAAGAACCAGCCGAGCCAGAGCCCGCCCATCCCGATCGTCGCCGCGATATAGATGAAATAAGTCGAAGCCGGGCCGGAGTGCCCATGCTCGAACTCAGGCACGATCAGCCACAAGAGATCGACGAAACGCATGACGATCATGAGGCCCGCGACGAAGACCAGCCGGCGCGCGTTCCGTTTCAAATCGCTGGAGAGCAGGAGCGTGAACGGCAGGGCGAAATGGAGCAGCAGCACCCCCACCCCGACATACTTCCAGACTCCCTTGAACCGCTCCAGGTACCACGGAATCTCTTCCGGCAGGTTGCCCGACCAGACGATCAGCAACTGTGAGAACGAGAGATAGGCCCAGAGCATGACCAGGGCCAGCAGCAACTTGCCCAGCGTATGAAAATGCCTGGCCTGATAGAGGTGCGACATCGGCTCCTGTTTCGAGAGCACCACGCAGACCGCAATGATGAAGGCCATCGCCATGAGCCCCTGCCCGGCGATCATGATCAGACCGAAGATGGTCGAGTACCATTCCGCATCGAGCGACATGACCCAGTCGATCGCCGCGAACGTGCAGGCCAGGCCGTACAACAGGAAGCCCGGACCGCTCCAGTTCTGCGCGCTTTGAATCAGGTTGGGATCCCCGGTCTCGTCCAGTTTGTGCGACCGTCTCCGCAGCACGTAGACCAGGCCCAGCCAGATGGCGAAGTAGACGGCGGCGCGCAAGGCGAAGAATCCCGGATTGAGCCAGGCGCTCTTATGCTCGATCAATTTCCGCGCCGCTTCGCTCTCGATGGTCGCCAGATCGTGCGACCACTCGTAGATGCTGTGCAGCCCGAAGAGAATCGGCACAAACAGCACGGCCATCAGCAACAGCGTATGGGCGCCCGATTCCAGCAGGCGCCGGATGATCAGCCCCCAGGTGGCGCCGCCGAGATATTGGAGCAGCAGCCAGCCCAGACAACCGAGCGCGAGTCCGCTCCAGAAGACATAGGCGACGAGGTAGGTCCGGAAGAAGGTCTCCTTGACCTCGCCGGAACTGACGACGGCCACGATCCAGACCAGGATCCCGATCAGGCCGATCCCCATCGCGATAAATTGAAAGCGCCCCAAATCAGATGGCGGATTGTATTTATTATCCATTAGTGCTTCTCCTGCGCTCCATGCGCGGCCCCATGCTCGCCCTTTTCGGCGCCCTCTTTGGCGGCGCCCGGATGATCGAGGGCCTCCAGCGCTTTTTTATCGACCTCCGCCAACTCCGCGACATTGGCGCGCTGGCTCAACTGCAGCACGCGGATCCAGGCGATCACCTTCCAGCGATCCTCCGGCGTCAACTGGTCGGAATAGCTCGACATCGCGCCGAAGCCGTTGGTGATGACATCGTAGAAATAGCTGGAGGGCGCCTTCATCAACCGCTCTTCGGTATATTTGGGCGGCCGGCGGAACCCGCGCAGCACGATCATGCCGCCGCCGTCACCCAGTTTCCCGTGGCACGGCAGACAGGAGATGTTGAACCGGCTCTCTCCGCGGGCCAGGACCTCGGGCGTCACCTTGAACGGAAAACCGTCCTCCCCCTTGGGCACCGACGAAGCCGTGGCGGTCCCGGACGGAGCCCCCGGCGCCGGCGACGACGGACCGGCGGCGATCAGTTTCGGCGCCGGCGGATTGAGATCGAGCGAGCCCCGCGCCACGGTGCCCTCGGGCAGTTGGCGAGTGTTCCCTTCCCGATAGGGTCTGAACTTGGGATTGTTGTGCATATCCTGACGGCAAGCCGCGCCCCCGGCCGCTCCCAGGACCAGACAGGCGGCGAGCCCGATTGATGGCAGTCTACTCTTCAACATTGCTCACCTCTCTAGCCCCCAAACTCTCGAGAAAGGCGCGAGTCCCGGGATCGCTGAATTTCGGATCATCCGCCTTGACGCACAGGAAGAATCGGTCCTGCGAGGCCCGGCTAAAAGCCGGCACGTTGAAGACCGGATGATAAGGTTGCGGGAGGCGGTTCATGGCCAGCATGCCGATGAAGGCGCTCAGCGCCGCCAGCAGGATCGTGCACTCGAAGGTGATCGGGATGAAGGACGGGACGCTGATCAGCGGACGCCCTCCGACGTTGAGCGGATAGTCGATCGCCGAGGTCCAGGCCAGCAGGCCGAAACCGCCCAGCCCGCCCAGAATGCCGCAGATCAAGACCACCAGCGGCACATAGTTTCGATGAAACCCGATCGCCTCCGACAACTCTTCCAGCGGATAGGGCGAGTAGGCGTTGATTCGCCGATAACCGGCCTCATATGTCCGGCGCGCGGCGGCGATGACCGTGCTCGGATCGTCGAACTCAGCCATCAAGCCGTAGATGCCAGAATCTTCCTGTTTGTTCATAATTCAAATGGTGTTCAATTATCAGTTTTCAGTCGCCGAACTGCGGAAGCGGATTCACGCGCACCGGCGTCTTCCCGTTCTCGATCTCTTCCTTGATCTCTTCGACCTTCTTCTCGTCGACCTTCGATTGCGGCAGCAGCGTCTTCATCTCGAAGATCGGAATCATCGGCACGAACCGAATGAAGAGGAACATGCAGGTCAGGAAGAAACCGACGGTCCCGAAGAACATCGAGAAGTCGAAGATCGTCGGCTTGTAGTAGAACCAGGAGCCCGGCACGAAGTCGCGATTCAAACTCATGACGATGATCACGAACCGCTCCAGCCACATGCCGACGTTGATGAACATCGAGATCAGCAGGATCATCCCCAGGTTGTCGCGCATCTTCTTCCACCACAGCAACTGCGGCACCAGGATGTTGCAGAGAATCAGCAGCCAGTACATATATCCATATGGACCGAACATGCGATTCTTCATCATGAACATTTCGTAGGTGTTGCCGCTGTACCACCCGAAGAAGAGCTCCATGAGATAGCCGTAACCGACGATCCAGCCCGTCGCCAGCATGACCTTGCAGCAGTTGCGGATGTGCCGCATGGTGATGAAGTCTTCCAGGTGATAGAACTTGCGCACCGGAATCGCGAGCGTCAAGACCATGGCGAATCCGGCGTAGATGGCCCCCGCGACGAAATAGGGGGGGAAGATGGTGGCGTGCCAGCCCGGAACGATGCCGACCGAGAAGTCGAACGACACGATCGTGTGGACCGAGAGCACCAGCGGCGTCGAGAGCCCGGCCAGCAGCAGGTAGGCCGTCTCGTAGCGATGCCAGTGGCGGGCGTCGCCGCGCCAGCCCATGGCCAGAGCCGCAAAGATATATTTCTGCCAGGTCTGCTTGGCCCGGTCGCGCATGGTGGCGAAGTCCGGGATCAAGCCCATGAACCAGAAGACCAGCGAGACCGTGGCGTAGGTCGAGACCGCGAAGACGTCCCACATCAGCGGGCTGCGGAAGTTGGGCCACATGCCCATCGAATTCGGCAGGGGGAAGAGCCAGTAGTCGACCCACGGACGACCGGTGTGGAGGGCCGGGAACATGCCGGCGCAAGCCACCGCGAAGAGGGTCATGGCCTCGGCGAAGCGATTGATCGAGTTGCGCCACGATTG
>DATEFT010000258.1:0-3406 GCA_035280505.1 Blastocatellia bacterium
CAACGAGTGAACATAATCCGCATGCAGATAACCGGAGGTCATAGCAGATAATTTATCGGCCGATGCGGCGGGTAACTTTAATCGGCTCTTACGGCTCGATCACGATCAGGCTGAAATCATCGAGCCGGATTCCGTGTCCGATCCATACCTGCCGATGGGCGGTTTTCAACCGCGAAGTCTTTCGCGTGTTTCGCGGTCTCTTACTGCAGACTGAACTCCACGCTCAATAGACGCCCATGGGTTCGGTATCGGGGGACTGATTTGAGGTGCCGACGGTCATCTCGGCGATGGTCTTGAAGAGTTCCGCCGGTTGGACGGGCTTCGAGACGTAAGCGTCCATGCCGCCCTCCAGGCAGCGCTCGCGATCGCCCTTCATGGCGTGGGCGGTCATGGCGATGATCGGGATGTGGGTGCCGGACTTCTGTTCTCGCTGGCGGATTCTGGCGGTCGCTTCCAGGCCGTCCATCTCCGGCATCTGGACGTCCATGAGGACCACGTCGAAGCGCTCGCGCTCGACGGCGTCGAACGCCTCCCGGCCGTTGCCGACGACCACCACCGTATAGCCCCGTCTCTCCAGCAGACGAACGGTCAGTTTTTGATTGACCAGGTTGTCTTCCGCCAGCAGGATGTGGAGCTGGCTGGGTTGGGGCGCGGGCCGTTCGGAAGCGGCGGCCGGCGGAGGCGGCTCCGTGGCGGGGGCGGCCTTCGGGGGCGGCGCCGGCTCTTCTTTCTTGACGGCGGTCGAGCGGCCGAAGTGGACCGTGAAATGGAAGGTGCTGCCCTGGCCGGGAGTGCTCTTGACTCCGATCTGTCCGTTCATCAGCTCGACCAGCCGCGAGCAGATCGTCAGCCCCAATCCGGTCCCGCCGTATTGGCGGGTGGTCGAGCCGTCGGCTTGCGAGAAGGCTTCGAAGATCAGGCGTTGTTTCTCCGGCGAGATTCCGACCCCGGTGTCGCTGACGGCGAACCGCACCTGCACGCTCTGGTCGGTCTGCGACTCGTTCTGGATCTCGATCGTGATTCCGCCCTGCTCCGTGAATTTGATGGCGTTGCCGATCAGGTTGATCAGGACCTGCCGCAGACGGCCCGCGTCGCCGATCAGGCCCTCGGGCACGTCGGGCGAGATCTGGCAGGTGAGGGTCAGGCCCTTCTGCCGCGCCCGCACGGCCAGCAGTTTGATGGTCTCGTCGAGCTTCTCTCGCAGATTGAAATCGATCGGGTCGAGGGTCAGCTTGCCGGCCTCGATCTTGGAGAAGTCGAGAATGTCGTTGATGATCGTCAGGAGCGAATCGGCGGAGGTCTTGACCATCCCCAGGTAGTCGCGCTGTTCGGAGGTCAACTCGGTGTCGAGCGCGAGTCCGGTCATCCCGATGATGCCGTTCATGGGGGTCCGGATCTCGTGGCTCATATTGGCCAGAAATTCGCTCTTGGCGCGGCTGGCGGCCTCGGCGTCCTCCTTGGCCTGCTCCAGCTCCTTCTCGGCCACTTTGCGCTCGATGAACATGGTGATCCGGCCCGCCGTCCACGAGAGCACGCTGAGCGTGGTGTCGGAGAGCGGTTGCCGGGAGAAGAGCGCCATGACTCCGTAGAGGTGTTCGTCGGCGATGAGCGGATAGCCCGCGAAGGCGATGATTCCCGCCCGTTGAGTCGATTCGAGATGGTCGAGGATCGGATCTTCCTTGATCGCGTTGGAGAGATGCGGCTGGCGTTCCTTCGCGATCCAGCCGATCCTGAATTGACCGACCGGGATCCGATCATAGCGGCTGTCGGGATTGTTGCGGGCTCCGGCGGTCGCCTGCAACTCCAGGACCTGGTTGAGCTCATCGAGCGTCCAGACGCGGCAGAGCGCGAGGTCGAGGTGTTTCACCACGAGCTCGACGCATTGTCGGAGCACTTCCTGAAGGCAGGCGTTCTTGTTCAGGATGCTGCCGATCTCCGAGTTGAGGGCCAGCAGCCGGGCCCGCTCCCGTTGCTCCTCTTCCACCCGTTTGCGTTCGGTGATCTCCAACTGCAACTCGCGCGTCCGTTCATCGACCAGCCGGACCAGTTGCCGCGCTTTCTCTCTGACCTGCCGGCTCCGCAGGAGGTAGATCAAGACTCCGAGCAGAATGACGGCGGCCACGCACAGCGCGTAGAACCAGTAGGTCTGGTGGAAGTGGGGCTGCAGGTAGAAGGCGAAGGCCGCGCCCTCTTCGTTCCAGACGCCGTCGTTATTGCAGGCGATGACCCGAAACCGGTACCGGCCCGGAGGCATGTTGGTGTAGTAGGCCACCCGGCGCGTGCCCGCCTCGATCCAATCCTGATCGAAACCTTCCAGCTTGTATTTGAACTTGACCCGGTCCGGCGCGAAGAGGCTGAGGCCCGTGTAATTGAACTCCAACTGGCCCTTGCCCGGCGAGACCGAGGCCGCCCGGCCCGGAGGGACCAATTGCCGGTCGACCAGGACCTGCTCGATGATCACGGAGGGGATCAGGGAGTTGGTCCGCATGCGTTCCGGATCCACGACCGCCACTCCCTTGAGCGTCGGGAACCAGAGACGGCCGTCCCGGGTCTGCCAGCCGGCCGGTTGCGAACCGCCGTTACATTCACGGCTCTTCATGCCGTCGGCGATTCCATATGAGGTCGAGGTCACGCTTCGGATCTTGCCGTCGGCGAAGTCGTTGAGCTCCTGTTTGCTGGCGCGGTAGATCCCACGGTTGCAGCTCATCCACAGATTGCCGTTTCCGTCATCCAGGATCTGGAAGGCGATGTCGTCGTACAATCCGTCCTTGGTCGTGCAGTTGATGAACTTTCCATCTTTGAAACGGCTCAGTCCGCCGCCATAGGTGCCGATCCAGAAGGCCCCGTCCCGATCCTCGATCAGGCTGTAGACCGAGTTGTGGGCCAGGCCGTCCCGGGTGGTGTAGGTGGCGAACTGCCCGTCTTTGAAGCGCGTCAGCCCGTTGTTGCTCCCGATCCAGATCTGGCCGGCCCGATCTTCGTGGATCATCTGGACGGCGTCGGAGGAGAACTCCTGGTTGAGGTAGCTCGTGAATTTTCCGTCCTTGAACCGATTGAGGCCGCCGCCGCGGGTGCCGATCCAGAGCGCCCCGCCGCGGTCCTCGAGGATCGCGCGAACGAAATCGTGGGAGAGGCCGTCTTTCCGGCTGAAGGTGGTGAAGCGCCCGTCTTTAAAACGGCTCAAGCCGCCGTTGGTCCCGATCCACATGGCGCCGGCGCGGTCTTCGTAGAGGGCCATGACCACGTCGTTGGCGAGGCCGTCCCGGGTGGTGTAGTGGGTGAAGTGCCCGTGCTTGAGTCGCGAGACTCCGCCGCCCCGGGTCCCGATCCAGACGCTGCCGTCGCGGCTCTCGTAGACGCACCGCGCGATGTCGTTGGCCAATCCCTCGACGGTCGTATAGACCAC
>DATEFT010000259.1:0-4727 GCA_035280505.1 Blastocatellia bacterium
ATCCACCGGCCCTGATGGGTCCCGGCCACAATTCCCAACGGAATGGAGATCAAAATAGCGACGAAGAGGCCCGCCAGCGCCAATTGAATGGTGGCCGGATAGCGCGCCAGGATCTTTTCCAACACATGATCGGAAGAGTCCACCAGACTGACACCCAGATCACCCCGCAGCACACCCCGCCAGTAATTGAGATATTGTTGTGAAAGCGGCAGATCGAGGCCGAGCTTATGTTTCAGCTCCATGACTTGTGCTTCGGTGGCATTATCGCCCAGCGAGTTTCTCACCGGGTCGCCCGGAACAATGTGAATTAATAAAAAAACGAGCGTGACCACTGACCATACCACCGGCACCACAAGCAGCAAGCGCTTGGCCAGCACTAAAATGACGGTTCGCATAGGGGGATGATATCAGAAGGGGCTGGAATAATTCTGACCCGCCACATCTTTAATTATGGACAGGCCTTATCCAACTTTCTCAATATTTCCAAATATCAGAATACCGATTCTTAACACCAATTAGATAAATAATATCTCAGACACCAGCCACATCATAGCGATAAGGCCAACAATGTCAAGAGGTTCGGGAGATGCTCAGAAATCATATTTTATGATGCTGTCAACATATCCACTCACCTTGTCTGAGATCCGTTACCATTTGTCTTCAATCGTTGACAGATATCGTTAAAATTTGACTAAACCTTTTTCTATTCACGATAGTAATACCAGAACTAAGTCACGCTTCCATGGAGCTCAGAAAATTCTATGGCTAGTGATTATGATAGCCGCTTAACCTTTATCTTATTTCAATCCAGCGCATTAGGGCGAAGTCAGAGAGACATCCAGAACCCATCCGCTGGGCGTAAGAATATTGATCGTAAACGCAAAGCAACTTATGGCACCCGTGTTGCGTCTGAGAGTCGCGTTTGGCGGAGTAGGATTCTGGAAGAGAGGAAGAGTTGGAAAAAGATGATCAACAAGAAGACGAGCGAAGTTCAACTAACAGCGGGAACTGAGAATGTGGTGGCGGTAAATAATTCGGTCGAAACCGGCCACTCAGTTGATAATCGGACGGTTCCGGTCGAACATCCGCAACAACAAGAGAAGGTCAACTCAATCATTCATGAATGGCTAACCGACATGTGGTTACTGACCACAGGGGAAGAGCTAGCCGATTTTAGCCATAGTAAGAGTCATAATGGACGGCCTCTGGCAGTCCTCTGCGACGGCCAAATGAGACTGATGGAATCGAAACCACTCACGCTTGAAGCGTTGCGCGCCGTCGGGATCGAAATGTCATAAAGTATTAATTTAATCTCCTCGCATAGGTTCCTCAGAAAAGTTTCGAGGGTTGAGTTGTGATGTACAAAACTCAACCCTCAGTTTTTTTTGGGTGTAGTTCTCTGATCCGGCCGGACCATCCCCGGTTATTTCTGAGCCAATGACCGCACGTAGGCCACGAGCTGCCAGATCTGTTCATTCGTCAAATCTTTGACGGGCGGCATGGTCATCTTCCCACTATTCAGCTTGCCGTTTTTAATGACCAGAAAGACCTCCCCGTCCGGGTCGGAAGGGACTTTCCCCGCCGTCAGGTCTACCGGATTGGTGCCCAGCATATCTTTGGCGACGCCGTCGCCCTTGCCCTGTTTCCCGTGACAGGTCACGCAATGGACCAGATATAGCGATTTGCCGGCTGCCGCCGCGGTCGCCGGATCGGGCAGCGGATTCCGCGTCTCCCCGGTCACGGCCATCGATGCCAGATCCGAGGTTTTGACCGAACAGGTCACGGTGAAGATCGCGAGCGCCACGATCGCCAGAATACCTAACTGTTTCGATTCAATAATGCAATTTCTCATACTCTTTAGTTCAGTCTGTCCGGCCGGCGAGCCATGGCTGGATGGAATACGGATTGAACGGATCTCACGAACGGCCGGGCACTGAGCCGTAATCATTCATGACGTCCGCCCGACCCTGAGTCGATTCCAGACATGGAGTCGGTCGATTTTTGGCGGCGGGCCAATCGCCAGGCGCCGCGTGAGAGCCTCGATAGTCTCGAGGCGGCCGATAATTTTTTCAGATCTCCCAGGGCTCTTTGGATTCGTAAAATTTCGTCGCGGCTCAATCGCTCATGGCCGAACCGGCTCCGTTGATAGAGAACCGTGATCTCATCGACGCCGGGGATTCCGACCTGCGCGGCAAACTCTGCGGGGGTCTGGGACGGCTCGCGCCGGTATCCGGCCCGTTCCAGCCGACGCAGCATCTCCTGATAAAAAGCGATGGCCAGATTCGAAGAATCGCCGCCGAGGTTGCGCTGCCAGGAGAGGCGTTGTTTGCGGATCATCAAGACGGCCAGGAGCGAACCGGTAAAGACGAGCAACGAGAGGGGCAGGACCGTCAAAGACTGACCGATCAAACCCGATGAAGGTTTGAAATCCAGGGCTTTGCCGTCGAACTGCCGGTGGCCGAGCCGCCAGGACTCGATCTTCTGGGCCAGATTGGAGGCCCACTCCATCCACTGCAGAGAGGCCGTATGCTGATGCGACCCGAGCCAGCGTTGCAGGCTGATCGCCATGGAAAGTTGTTTGTGAGTATCGAAACCGACGACCTGTTCGAGCCAGAACATCTCCATGGCCTCACCGTAATGGCGCAGCCAGGCCATCAGGTCATCTTCATAAACGCTCAATCCGGCCGGAGGGGTCGGATCGAAGGCGATCCAGCCATAACTCGGGAAATAGACCTCGACCCACGAATGCGCGTCCGATTGGCGCACGGTATAGACATCGGCCGAGCCGTTATATTCTCCCATCTGAAAACCGTTGACGATCCGGGTCGGGATCCGGCGCGAGCGCGCCAGGAGGACCATGGCCGAAGCGAAATATTCGCAATGGCCGGCGTGGGTGTTGAAGAGAAAATCGGCGACCGGATCCCCTTCCTCGACGTGCCGGAGGTTCAGGGTGTACCCGTAATTGGCGCGCAGATATTGCTCGATGGCCCGGGCCTGGTCGAACGGAGTACTTGCGCCGCGGGTCACCTCGGCGGCCAGCTCATTGATTCTCAGATCGTGGTCCAGCGGCAGTTGCAGGTACTTGCGGCGGATCTCGAGCGGATACCCGCGGAGGCTGTCGGCGGCCAGCTCCACGTCGGACGGCAGGCTGGTGTCCGAGTAGACATCATAATCGATCTTGTGATACGGATGCGGTTCGGCCCAGAGCCCGTCGCCGCTATCTCGCCGCAACTCCGCCAACCCCGTCACGAAGATCGGCCGGGGCGCGGCGAAGACCGCATTGATATTGAGCGGTTCGACAAAGAAGCGTTGATGCGTGAACCCGTGGGGCGCCAGCCGCTCATCCACGCGAAAGCTTTCGGCAAACTTCCGGATCGGGGTCTGGCCGATCCCGGACTCTTTCCTCCAGGCCTGCCCGTCGTAGTAGTCGAGCGTCACGCCTCGCCATCGCAGAGTCGTCCGCTCGGCTTCCGCCGGGAATTTGACCCGGACCCGCATGACGACCTGGGGATTGAGCTTGACCTTGGCCACCTCTCCCAGCCGCACCGTATCGGAGAACCCCGAGAGAGTTTCGGTCGCCAGCAACCCGGTCCTCGAAAAGCCGCGCGCGAATCTGGGCATGGCCAGAAAGATCGGGACCGCCAGGGCCAGGATCAGGACCAGCACGCCGCCGGAAAAATAGGAGAGACTGCGCCAGCGGGGCGTGGTCGGCTCCTGGCGCGGGCCCTCCCCATCTCTCAGGAACTCGACCTGAGGGGGTTTGGCATTCAGGTTCTGGGCGGAGAAACTGGCCTCGAAGATCTGCTGCGAGCGGCGGATCTCGTAACTGACGAAGGTCGAAATTCCGGCGAACAGGTAGAAGATCAGGAGCAGCAGAAAAGTGGTGCTGAGCATCATGCCCGCCGCCATCAAGACCTGGCAGAACGAGACGATATAGAGCCATAACCAGTCCCGATTGGTCTTGAGCCGCAGGAGCCTGACCGCGGCGGCCAGCAGGATGAAATAGATGATGACCGGCACCAGTTGCCGCAAGCCCAGGAGTTGCAGAACGATCAGGGCCAGCGGCAGATAACCGAGCACCAGCCACTTGGTCGCCTCCACCGGCATGCTCCACGAGATCCGCCCGATGTCGATCAACCAGCCGGCCGCCAGGGAGCCGGCGAAGATCAGGATCATGAGCAATCCCAGTTGCCCGGTCGCGACCAGCATCATGAAACTCATCGCCAGCAGCGCGTAGGACGATGTGACAAAGTAGCGATTGAAACTCATCTAAAGCTCGTCAAAACTGATGACCCGGACTGAATTCGGCAATTGCGACGCCAGAAGTCCAGGCGCCGCCCCGGTGATCAAGATGCCAAACTGCTCTTCGCCCTCCAGCGAGTTGGCGAAATGCTCCCGGCCCGGCCGGCTCGCCCCCTCTTTGATCGGCTCCGGCTGCAACGGGGCCAGTTGGCGCAGCATCGCGTAGTAATGGGAAACGCCCATGCCGAAGCCCGTGTCGTCCTGGTTTGTCAGAAACCGGACCTCGGCGCCGGCTTCGACGAAATAGGTGATCAGGCCGGCGGCCAGTGAAACGGCTCTTTCGAATCGATTGGCCACCTCCGGCCGGTCGGCCAGATCCGGCTCGATCTCGACGTCGAATCCGATGGTGACCCGCCAATCGTCGTCGCGCGTGAATTCGCGGACCATCAATTGATTGGTCTTGGCCGTGGCCTTCCAATCGATAT
>DATEFT010000260.1:0-4033 GCA_035280505.1 Blastocatellia bacterium
CCGCAGACGACGCCGGCCGCATAATTCGCCAGCGCCGCGCTCTCCTTCGGCTGGCCCCCGCCGGCCAGAGCCAGGGTCATGACGGCGATGGTCGTATCCCCCGCCCCGGAGACGTCGTAGACTTCGATGGCTTTCGTCGGAATGTGATGATGCTCTCCGCTCTGGTGCGTGAGAAGCATGCCCGCCTCTCCGAGCGTCAGCAGGACGTATTGAGCGTTCAGCCGCTTGACCAGCTCCCGGCTGGCGGCGACCCGCTCCTCAAAAGTTCCCAGCCTCTTCCCGATGGCCCGCTCGAACTCATTCAGGTTGGGTTTGAAGACGGTGACCCCTTGATATTCAAAGAAGTTGTAGAACTTGGGATCGACGGTCACGATCTTGTTCGCGCTCCGGCACATTCCGGTGACCGACTTGATGACTGGTTCCGTGACGACGCCCTTGTTGTAATCCTCGATGATCACGGCGTCCAGACCGTCGAGCAGCGATTCGAACCGGGCCAGCAGGTCCAGGCTCGTCTCCCTGCTCAATGGATCGACCTGCTCTCGGTCGATTCGCAGCAGTTGGTGATTCTCGGCGATCACCCGGGTCTTGACCGTCGAGCTGCGGGATTGATCGACGATGATGCCGTCGATCGGCATCCCGTTGTTTTCGAGAATCTCGATGATCTGATGGCCGAAACTGTCATGGCCGACCGCTCCGAAGATGACGGGAACTCCTCCGAGCTGCCGGATGTTGATCGCCACATTTCCGGCGCCGCCCAACTGGTACGATTCGTGCCGCAGAAAGGCGATCGGAACGGGCGCCTCGGGACTGATGCGTTCGACCGAGGACCACATGTAATGATCGAGCATGAGATCGCCGACGATCCCGATTCTCCGGCCGTTGAAGGTGTCGATTAGATGCGACAAAATTTCCATACGACTTTTACTCCTCGGGGGCGGAACAGTTTAGGGATAAATTCCCGACTTTTCCAGACTTTTCTGGACCGGGAGAGGTTATTGAATTATTGCCGATCGTAGTCTATGATGAGGTTTGCCGTTATTTTATTCTGAGTTTTACTGATCTAAGTCCGATGGAACAGATGGCGAGTGCAACCTATTATGTCTCTACCAAGTGCTGTTGTTGCTGCTAACAGCGCTTCCGTGTCTTTGCTCGATCTCATCGGAAATACGCCTTTAATCAAACTGCAAAATACGGTTGAGAATCCGCGAGTATCGATCTACGGTAAAGCGGAGTGGGCGAATCCGGGAGGATCGGTTAAAGATCGGCCTGCGCTGAAGATGATTCGGGAAGGCGAGAGTTCGGGTGCGCTCACCCGGGAGAAGATCATCATCGACTCGACGAGTGGCAACACCGGAATCGCGTATGCGATGATCGGGGCGGCGCTCGGATACCGGGTCAAGCTGTGTCTGCCCAAGAACGCGAGCGAGGAACGAAAACGGATTCTCCGGGCGTACGGCGCGGAACTGGTCCTGACCGATCCGCTGGCCGGATCGGACGGCGCGATCCTGGCGGTGCGCGAGATCGTCGGGGCCGACCCGGAAAAATATTTCTATCCGGATCAATACAACAACTCCGCCAATTGGCGCGCCCATTACGAGACCACCGGGGTCGAGATCTTCCGGCAGACGAACGAGAGCGTGACCCATTTCGTCGCCGGACTGGGGACCAGCGGGACCTTCGTCGGGGTGGGACGCCGCCTGCGGGAATTGAAACCCGAGGTGCGGTTGATCTCGATGCAACCGGACTCGCCGTTTCACGGTCTGGAAGGTCTCAAACACATCGCCACGGCCATCGTGCCCGGCATCTACGATCCGGGGCTGGCCGATGAAGAGATCGAGATCGCGACCGAAGACGCCTCCGCCATGGTCCGGCAACTGGCCCGGCGCGAGGGCTGGTTCGTCGGCATCTCTTCGGGGGCCAACATCGCCGCGGCCCTCAAAGTGGCCGAGCGAATCGACGAGGGCGTGATCGTCACGATCCTGTGCGATGACGCCAGCAAGTATTTGAGCGAGAAGTTCTGGGAGGAAGAATGACCATTCGGATGACGGCCGCGCAGATCGATCAGATCAAACGCCACGGCGAAGAGTCTTTTCCCGAGGAGTGCGGCGGGCTGCTGCTGGGCGTCGTCGAGCACGGCATCCGCGAGATCCGCGAAGTCCTGCCCCTCAAAAACATGCGGCCGGATTCCCGGCACAATCGGGTCGAGCTCAGTCCGCTCGATTACGCGCGCGCCGAACGCGAGGCGGCGAAACGCCAGCTCGGAGTGTGGGGCTACTATCATTCGCACCCCAATCATCCGGCGGTGCCGTCCGGTTTCGATCTCGAACACGCGCCCTTCACCGAATGGTCCTACCTGATCGTTTCCGTGCGCGACGGCACGGCCGCCGAGTTGCGGGCCTGGACCCTGCGCGAAGACCGATCGCAGTTCGATGAGGAAGAGCTGGCCCAGACGGCAGAGTAAACAGAACCCATAACCAGAGGGAGACGAGTTATGCCAACGATATCGATTCCGACGGCGTTACGTCAGTACGCTGGAGGAGAAGCCGCAGTAAGCGTTCAAGGTACCAGGATCGGCGAGGCGCTGGCCAGTTTGACGGCGCAGTTCCCTGACCTCAAGAAACACCTCTTCGACGCCAACGGCAAACTACGGAACTTCGTCAACATCTATGTCAACGACGAAGACATCCGCTATCAGCAGCACGAAGACACGCCGATCAAAGAGAGCGACGAGATCAGCATCATTCCGTCGATCGCCGGCGGCGCCGCGACCGAGAGCGAGATTCTGGCCCGGGCGGCCGACCTGCCCGACCTGAACAAAGACGAGATCGCGCGCTACAGCCGCCACCTGATCATGCCCGAAGTGGGGATGGAGGGTCAGCGCAAACTCAAGCAAGCGAGCATGCTGCTGATCGGGGCCGGCGGGCTCGGTTCACCGCTCGGACTCTATCTGGCCGCCGCCGGAGTCGGGCGGCTGGGCCTGGTCGATTTCGACGTGGTGGATCACAGCAATCTTCAACGCCAGGTGCTGCACGGAACCAAAGACGTCGGCCGCCCGAAACTGCAGTCCGCGAAAGACCGGTTGGCCGATCTCAATCCGCACGTGCAGCTCGACGGTTACGAATTCGCGCTCCAGGCCGACAACGCGCTCAAGATCATTCAGGAGTACGACGTCATCATCGACGGCACCGACAATTTTCAGACGCGCTATCTGGCCAACGATGCCAGCGTGCTGCTCGGCAAACCGAACGTCTACGGTTCGATCTTCCGGTTCGACGGTCAGGCTTCGGTCTTCTATCCGAAAGCCGGCGGGCCGTGCTACCGCTGCCTGTACCCCGAACCGCCTCCGCCGGGGCTCGTCCCCTCGTGCGCCGAAGGCGGAGTGCTCGGCATTCTGCCCGGCATCATCGGAGTCATTCAGGCCACGGAGGCGATCAAGCTCATTATCGGCCAGGGCGAACCGCTGATCGGGCGGCTGCTGCTCTTCGATGCGCTGAAGATGAAGTTCAAGGAGTTGAAGCTGCGGCGCAATCCGGAGTGCCCGCTCTGCGGAGACCAGCCGACGATCAAGGAGCTGATCGATTACGATCAGTTCTGCGGGATCGTCCCTCAGGCTCCGGCGCCCAAGACCGACGAGGCCTCCAACTGGGAGATCACGCCGGTTCAGTTGAAAGAGCGCCTGGACCGCGGCGACCGCCTGACCATCATCGACGTTCGGGAACCGCATGAATGGCAGATCGCCAATCTCGAAAAATACGGCTCCAAGCTGATCCCGCTCGGCCAGTTCGCCGGCCGGATCCACGAACTCGACCCGCAGGAGGAGATCGTCGTCCACTGCAAGATGGGCGGCCGCAGCGCCAAAGCCTACGAGGCCTTGAAGAATGCCGGCTTCACCAGGATTCAGAATCTCAAGGGCGGGATCTTGAGCTGGGCCGATCAGGTCGATCAGTCGATGCCCAAGTACTAGTTCTCCGGAAACTAACTCTACTGGGAGGCTGTCTCTCAAACCGCGAACCACGCGGAAGACGCGAAATCA
>DATEFT010000261.1:0-12234 GCA_035280505.1 Blastocatellia bacterium
CTCTCCTCCAA
Source organism: Blastocatellia bacterium (assembly GCA_035280505.1). Taxonomy (GTDB): domain Bacteria; phylum Acidobacteriota; class Blastocatellia; order RBC074; family RBC074; genus JAKEHZ01. The sequence goes on from DATEFT010000261.1 coordinate 12, forward strand.
CGATTATCTGGGTCTCGCTCATCATCCGCTGCTCAAGGAGCGCATGGCGGAAGCCGTCCGTCGAGAGGGTTGCGGTTCAACCGGCTCGCGGTTGCTCCGCGGCGAGCGGGCGGACTTCGCCGCGGTCGAGGAGCGTTTTGCGGCCTTCAAAGAGGCCGCCGCCGCCCTCTACTTCGGCAGCGGTTATGCCGCCAATCTCGCCGTGCTGAGCGCCTTTCCGGAATCCGGCGACGTGGTCTTCTCCGACGCGCTCAACCATGCGAGCTTGATCGACGGTCTGCGGCTGTCGAAGGCGCGGCGCGTGATCTTTCCCCACGGTGATCCGGCGACTCTCAAGCACCTGTTGGCGGCGGAACGCGGACCCGGACAGAAGTTCGTCGTCACCGAATCGCTCTTCAGCATGGATGGAGACCAGGCGCCGCTCAGGGAGTATGCCTACCTGTGCCGGCAGAACGGCGCGGCTCTGATCGTGGACGAAGCTCACGCCGTCGGGATCTATGGCGCCCGCGGCAGCGGCCTGATCGAGGCGGCCGGGGTCGAGCCGGAGGTCTTGCTCTCGGTCAACACGGCGGGCAAGGCGCTCGGCGTGGGCGGCGCGTTCGTGGCCGGCCCGGATTGGGCGATCGATTATCTGATTCAGCGAGCCCGGCCGTTCATCTTCTCCACGGCGCCGCCGCCGGCCCTGGCCGCGGCCCTGGATGCCGCGCTGACCGTCATCGCCGATGAGCCGCAGCGCCGGTCACAGCTTCTGGAGCGGTCGGCGCGATTCCGCCGGCAGTTGATCGAGAGCGGCGTGCCGGTGCCGCCGGGCGATTCGCCGATCATCCCGGTCGTGCTCGGAGATAATTCCCGGACCGTGGCGGTGGCCGCGGCGTTGCAGGCGCAGGGCTTCGATGTGCGGGCCATTCGTCCGCCCACGGTGCCGCCGGGCACGGCGCGGCTGCGGGTGGCCGTCAATGTTAAACTGGATGAAGCGACGCTGCGCCGTTTTGTTGTTTCCCTGGCGGAGGCGATCGCGGAGACCGAGAGATGCTCCAAGGCTTCTTCGTAACCGGAACCGATACCAACGTCGGCAAGACCGTGGTCGCGGCCGCTTTGATGCACCGGCTGCGCGGCCCGCGGCGGCCTCGATACTGGAAGCCGGTCCAGACCGGCATCGAGCAGGACGACGACACCGCCGTGGTGCGCCTGCTGGGTTCCTGTGCCGAGGCGGAGTTGTTGAACGAAGGCGTGAGGCTGCCGCGCCCGCTCTCTCCGCACCTCTCGGCGCGATTGGCCGGGCAACGAATCGAGTTGGAACCGCTGGCGCGTTTGATCGCCGCTCAGCCCGAAACCTCGGGATGGGTGGTTGAAGGCGCCGGAGGCGCCCTGGTTCCGCTCAATGAGACGCAGTTGATGACCGACCTGATGGCGCGGCTCGGGCTGCCGGTGGTCGTGACGGCCCGCTCCGGTCTGGGAACCATCAACCATACCTTGTTGACCCTGGAAGCTCTGCGGCGGCGCGCTCTGCCGGTGGCCGGAGTGGTCATGGTGGGCGAACCCGATCGTGAAAATCGCGCCGCCATCGAACGATTTGGCGAAGTGCCGGTCCTGGGCGAGATGCCGCGGTTCGCCCGGCTGACGCCTGAAGAACTGGGCTGCTGGGCGCGAGCTGAGCTGGACCCTTCCGGCCTCTTGACGAAATTTCTACATGACTGATTCGATCAACCAACGGGATTGGCAAAAAGATTGGATGGCCCGCGACCGCGAGTGTCTCTGGCATCCTTACACTCAGATGCAGACGGCTCCAGCTCCGCTCCCGGTCGTTCGCGGCGAGGGCGTCTACCTTTACACCGCCGACGGGCGGCGGCTTCTGGACGGGATCTCATCGTGGTGGGTCAATATCCATGGCCACAGCCATCCCGCCCTCAACGCGGCGCTGGCCGCGCAGGCGAGCATTCTGGAACATGTGATGTTCGCCGGATGCACGCATCCCGGAGCCGTCGAACTGGCCGAGCGATTGCTGGAACTGCTGCCGCCGGGACTGGCGCGAATCTTCTACTCCGACAACGGTTCGACCGCGGTCGAGGTCGCGCTCAAGATGGCCTGGCAATATTGGCGCAATCGTGGCGAGGACGGCCGCCGCACTTTTATCGTGCTGCACTACGCCTATCACGGCGACACGGTCGGCGCCATGTCGGCCAGCGAGGACTCGCTCTTCACGCAGCCCTTCACCCCGCTGCTCTTTCGGGTCGCGCGGGCGGATGCGCCCTATTGTTATCGGTGCCCGCTCGGCCTGCAACGCGCTGCCTGCCGGATCGATTGCCTGGAGAGTCTGGAACGTCTGTTGCGCGAGGAGGGCCCGCAGGTGGCCGGAGTCCTGATCGAACCCATGCTTCAGGGGGCGGGCGGGATGATCGTCTGGCCGCCGGAGTTTCTGGCCGGGGTCCGGAGGCTCTGCGACAGCTACGGCACGTTGATGATCGCGGATGAAGTCCTGACCGGTTTCGGGCGGACGGGGCCCATGTTCGCCTGCCGGCATGCGTCGATCAGCCCCGACATCATCTGTCTTTCGAAGGCGCTGACGGCCGGATACCTGCCGATGGGAGTGACGGCGACGACCGAGGCCGTCTACCGCGCTTTCTTGAGCGACGATCGCAGCCGGGCCTTCTTTCACGGCCATTCGTTCACCGCCAACCCGTTGGGGTGCGCGGTGGCTCTCGCGAGTCTGGAACTGTTTCGCACGGAGAGTGTGCTGGAGCGGATCGAAGCCCTGGAGCGTCGGCTGCGCGGCCGGTTGGAGCCGCTCGCGGTCTTGCCGCACGTCGGCGAGGTGCGCGTGCTCGGCGGCGTCGGCATCGTCGAACTGGTCCAGGACCGGGCGACGCGTTCGGCCGGGGGCTATCTCGATCGCGTCGGGCCGCAACTCGCGGCGGAGTTCCTGCGGCGCGGACTGCTGCTACGCCCGCTGGGCAACGTGCTCTACTTCATGCCTCCCTACGTGATCAGCGAGTCCGAGACCGATTGGGCGCTGACGCAGATCGCCGAGGTGCTGGAGTCCTGGCGCTGGCCCGGCACCTGATGACTGTGAAAAATTTGAAAACCGCGAAATTCGTGTATTTCGCGTGTTTCACGGTTCATCCGATAAGCACGGCGGGCATCCATCGGCGCACCGAGTTGATTAAATAGATCGAGTCGGCCGATCGCAGTTCGTCCCGATGGATCGCTCGTTCCCGAATCTCTCCCGATTCCAGCAGGTGATTGCGAAAAGTGCCCGCCAGCAGCCCGGAGTCTCGCGGCGGCGTCCATCCGATTCCATCCTTGAGCAGGACGACATTGGCGAGGCTCGACTCGGTGATCTCGCCGCGTTCGTTCCAGAAGATCAGATCGTCGCAATCCGGCCGATCGTTCCGGGCCTGTTCGTAGGCCGGGCGGTGGGTGGTCTTGTGATAGATGAACGGATCGCGGAGATCGATCGGTTGAGCGGAGAGGGCCACGCGCCGGGGCCTCGGCGGATCGGGCGGCAGCCGGTGGGTCTCGATCTCCAGCGAACCGTCCCGGCCCGTCAACAGGCGCACGCGCCAGGAGCCCGAACCGCGCTCCGCTCCGGTCAGGTCGAGAGCGGTCTTCACCTGGTCCTCGTCCCACGAAAAGCCGAAATATCGGGCCGACGATCCGATCCTGGCCAGATGCCGATCGAGGAGGAAGTACTCCCCTTCATCGAGGAGCAAGGTCTCCAGCAATCTGAATTCCGGGCTGAATTCCGGGCGGCTCCGGCCGAGGAACGAGGCCTTGAGCCGGCATTCATCGTACTCGTCCTCCGGAGTCGAGTCGTAAGTGATACCCCCGCCCACGCCGAAGGTGGCGATTCCGGTCCGCAGGTCCAGCAGGATGGTGCGAATGGCGATGTTGAAGACGCAATCTCCTCCCGGCCGGATGAATCCGATCGCGCCGGTATAGATCTGTCTCGGAAACGATTCCAGCTCGCTGATGATCTGCATGGTCCGGATCTTGGGCGCCCCGGTAATTGAGCCGCCGGGAAAGAGCGCCCGAAAGATCTCCGGCAGGGTAGTCTCCGGCCGGCATTCGGCCGTAATGGTCGAGGTCATCTGCCACAAGGTCTCGTACTTTTCGACCTCGAAGAGGCCGGAGACCTGCACCGTGCCCGGGATCGAGATCCGCCCGAGATCGTTGCGCAGGAGGTCCACGATCATCAGGTTCTCGGCGCGATTCTTGTGGGAGGCCGCCAGGTTTCGCGAGCGCTCCTCGTCTTCTTCGAGCCATCGACCGCGCCGCATGGTCCCTTTCATGGGTCGAGTGATCAGCCGATTCCCGCGCCGCTCGAAGAAGAGCTCCGGAGAGAGCGAGAGAACGCGATAGCGGCCCAGGTCGAGGTAACAGCAATAACCCGCGCCTTGAGCCATTCCCAGTTGACGATACCAGGCCCGCGCCTCGCCGCTGAAGTCGCAGCTCAATGGAAAGGTGAGATTGGTCTGATAGGTCTCTCCGGCCGCGATGTAGTCACGGACTCGCTCCACGGCCCGGTGATAGTCGGCCGGCACGATCTGCGGCCTCCACTCGCCGGCTTGAAACATGGCCGGTGCGGGCGCGATCGGAGACGCGTCCGGCCGGTCGTAGATGCCGACCCAGGCGAGCGGGAATTGGGTGGCGGGCCGGGTCGTCAGGGCCGAATCGAAAGCGGCCGCCGCTTCGTAGGAGAGCGCGACCACCGACCAGCAGCCCCGGCTCGCGGCGTCCGCGGCCGCCTCGAGCGCCTGCCGGACCTGCTCCGGAGTGTGGGCCTCATGCACCGCTTGCGGCTCGCTGAAACGGCCGGACCATCCTCGACGCGCCGGGTCGAACGACTCGAAGATCGCAGTATTCAAGGCATTCTATCGACTTTCGCGTGTTCCGCGTGTTCCGCGGTTCGGGAAAAATGGGACCGTTTGTCGTAGATCAACGAGCCCTTCGTCTTGATCATGCTCTTCTTCAATTTCCGGTTCTCGCCGCCCACGAAGAAGACATAGCAGTCTCCGGGAACGCTCAGGTCCTCGGCCAATCGCTCGCAGAGCCTGGTGTTGGCCTTCACCGAGCGATAACGATACCAGGGAACTTTGATCGTAAAGCCCAGGATATACAACGGAATCTCCGGCAGGAGCTGGACGCTTTTGCCGACCAGATACGCGCGGTCGATCTCCGGATGATGCGCCAGTTGTTCGCGGAGTCGATCCAGGATCTCGTCGTTCAGATGGTGCGGCAGGAAGCGATCATTGAACTTGATCTGGGCGCGCTGGTGCTGGGCCTCCTGGTAGAGTTCGGCCTGGCGTCTGGCTCGATCGAGATACTGCTGTGCTTCCGGTTCCTGGTCCCGGCGGGTGAAATAACCATGGAGCAATTCGCAGCCGGGGATCACATACTGCTGATCGAGCCGCATCGCCCGTTCGATCAGATCGACTCCCTCCTGGTCCTGGTCTTCGAGTTTCAAGCGTCCGATCGCGAAGATGGCCCCGGCATGCTCGGCATCGGCGGCCAGCACTTCCCGGTAGAACGGCAGCGCCGCCTGGCTATCGTGAATCTCCTCCATCAGGGTGGCGCGCTCCCACTGCTCGGGGAGCGTCAACGATTCGTGCCCGCTCTTCTTTTCGATCGCGCTGAGCCGGTTCGCCGCCTCCTGGGCGCGCCGATATCGATCGCCCCACACCCGGTTCACGCGCTCTCTCCAGGATTGATTGAGGCTGGCGGTCAGTTCGTCGAGGTGCCCCCCGAAGAAATGATCGGCGGCGGTCTCGGCCGCCGGGCCGGGCAGCCGCGCCTCTTCGCCCAGCGCGGCGAGCCGGTCGGCCAGGGACGGATGCGTGTCGTGGTAACCGGTCTTCACCTTCAACGCCTGATCGAGCCATTGGCGGGAATCTTCGACCTGGACCCGGACCGAGAGCGCTTCCTGCATCTGAAAGAAGAGCGAGGCCGGAGGTTCCGCCTCGCGGTCCGCCTGTTTGTAGACCGGCGGCCAGAACCGGGTCTGCAGAAAGGTCTCGCCCAGCTCGATCTTGATCAGCGCGTCGGCCAGGTTCCGCTTCCCGACCAGCTCCGCCGCCTCCCGGTCGGCTTCGTACTCCTGGGTTCGCCCCAGCACGAAGGCGTACGCGTTGAAGAACGGAACATACCAGCGCAAAAAACGCTCGAAGATGAAGGCTCCCCAGTGCCGACTCCGTTCGAGCTGTTCCATCAGCCGGCCCCAGGTCTCGCGAATCCTGTAGATCCATCGATGAAACCGGTTATGAGTGCCCGAGAGATGACCGAATTCGTGGGCCAGAACGCCGCAGAACTCCTGCGGCGAGAGCGCCTGCATCAGCGGCAGCCCCAGGATCAGATAGGTTCTGGGCCATCCGAAGAGCCCCAGCAGCGGCACCTGGACCACGCCCGCGTTGAAATCGTCGGTCAGCAGGATGGTCTGAACCCGTGGGCTTTTCAGCCGCTCCCTGAAATAGTCGACCGATTCAAAGAGCGGTCCGGCCTGTTCCCGGTTCAGCGCGAGGCCTTCGGGGCGAGGAATTTTGACCCAGAGCGAACGCAGGATCAGATAGGTCAGGAGCGCCAGCGACAGGAGCAGCTTCGGGACGAGCCCACCGGCCAGCCCGCGCACCTGGTATGAAAAAATCCAGTAGATCTGCAAACCGATGAGCGCGAGCAGCCCCGCAATGATCAACCCCAGATAGCCATAGCCGAGAAGTGCTATCAGGAACACTCGGAATTTGTATGTTTCCGGATCGGCTTCGGCTTCGCTCTCGAGTCGCTGGACCAGCGCCTCAAACTCTTCGTAGCTCATCTTCGCATTGCTGCCTCCTGGTTGAAGTGGTCTCTCAACCCTAGCATGCCTGCCGTCACCGTTGTCAACGCGGAATTCGAAGAGAGGCCTTAAATTCGCGGATTAGAACCACGCGCGGCCGCGACCTGCTCGCCGCCGCGCGTGGTCTTCCCTTCTCCGCGCCGCTCTTGGTGTTGCCTGGCCGGATTTAGTTGAAGGGAATGGTGATCAGCGATTGTTGACCGTTGGCCGTGGTGGCGCTGGTCCGTAACTGAATGGTCCGCGTCCCCAGGGCCGCCCAGACTTCGATCCGCACCGTCCCGTTGCGCAGGTTGGCGAAGCCGCCGCTGGCCGACTGGAGCCCGTGCGCCTGGGTGTAGGCCTCCCAGCCGTTGAGATCGTTGGTGGCGAAGTAACGATAGGTCTCGATTCGATCGAAGGTTCCGTCTCCGGTGAAGTCGTAACTGACGCGCACCTGGGCGGCATCTCCGACGTGGGCGCCGGGATCCAGTTGAAGCGTGAACTGGGTGCTCCGGGCGGAGTTGTAGGTCCGGGTGAGACCGGTCAATCGATAGACGAGCGGGTTGGCGGGAACGCCGTCATGATTGGCTCCGCCGGCCGCGGGGATCGCATCGGTCAAGGCCCCGGAGCCCGGCGTCGTCGAGAGCCGGCCCGGCGTGCCCGCGGCCGCGCCGTCGATGACATAGAGCGTGTTCGAAGCCGGTGAAGGCGTCGGGGTCGGAGTCGGGGTCGGAGTCGGGGTGGGCGTCGGCACCGGAGTCGGAGTGGGCGTCGGGGTCGGGGTCGGGGTCGGGGTCGGAGTCGGAGTCGGTTGAGTGATGCCGTTGTCCCCGGCCAGCGCTCCGGCCGCGACCGTCAGCGAGACGCCGTCCGAGAAATTGACCGTGACGGTGCTGCCGGTCGGGTTGAAGGCGACGTGGGTCACGGCTCCGGTCCCGGGATTGCGGAAGACCGCATAGAATGGCCAGTTGGCCGTCACCGCGGTGTGGACTCGTCCGAGGGCCGAGAGGCTCTGGAGCCAGGCGTATTGATGGGCCCGGGTCTCGCCGTCTTCGGTAAAGGTCGTGCTGTTCCAGCGGCTGATCGCGTCGGCGGGATTGAAGAACGCCTCGTACATCTGCATGAGGTCCGGCCAGTCCGGCAGCGCGCCGCCGCTCAGGCTCAGCACTTCATTGAAGTTCGTTTGACAGTAGGCCGGGTTGCGCCCCAGGTAGAGCGAGGCGCCGGTGAAGGGCAGAAATTGAATGCCGTGCGCGAATCCGGCCTGTGCGCCGAACCAGGTGGCCGTATCGGACTTGGCATCGAAGAGGTTCGTGATCTGGGTCCGGCTGAAACCGGCCGGGAAGGTGTTGACCGGGCCCGCGTTGAACCAGTAGTAGAAGGCCGCGTTGGTCTCTTGCGTGTAGAGCCAGATCCCGGCGTCGCGCATCTGCGTGTTGCCGGTCAACGCTCCCAGCAGAATCATTCCGGCCCAGGCGTTGATCGCCTCGGAGGTCGACTCTTCGTTGCCGCCGTCTCCGAACGGCGCCTGCCCCGAGGCCCACGAGTGGCCCGCGTAGACATCGAAGTGGCGCAGGAAGGGGAACAGGGTGTCCCCGCGGTCGTAGCTGGCGATGTCGCGCTGCAACATGGAGACCATGCCGCCCCAGTTGTTGGACGCAATCCAATTGCGATCGTAGAGGCCGGCCAGCGCCGCCGCGTGAATCCAGTAGCCGTAATGGAAATGATGATCGACCAGGCCGGTGTCGCTGCCGAAACTGGCCGGATACCCGATCAACGATCCCCAATTATCGTCGTAATAGAAGAGATTGGTGCTCTTGCCGTTGGCCGTGAACCAGGTCTGCAACTGGCCCTTGAGACTGTTGAGCAGGCTGTTGAAGGCATTCTGATCGCTGGCCTGGGCGATCGGCAGCAACTGGGCGACGCGGTTCAACTGCTTGCCCAGAAAATAGGTGTCGCCGGCCGTGAAGTGATTGCTCTCATTGACGACGGTATTGAGCAGACTCTGGAGAGTGGCGGCGTTGTAGTTCGAGGTCCGCGGCAGAAACGGCAGGACGCCGTTGAAGGTGTCGGTGGTGGTCACCGAGACCCCGTTCCAGACTCGCAATGGACCGCGCGCGCTGGCATAGGTGTAGTCGGTGTTGACGCCTCCGGCCAGGGCCGCGTATTGATGCGGATACAGGGCCATGAGAAAGCCCTGGCTGACTCCGTCCATCGATTGCGTGGTGACTCGATAGGTCGTGTTGACGCGGCTGTTGTTCTGATCGTAGTCCCAACTGACGGTCGTCTCGACCGGAAATGAGAAGGCGCGGGCGGCGAACGTGCTGAGCGCCGCCTGGTTGGGCAGCAGGGCCAGCGAGAAGTAGGTGGCCCCGGCCGGCAATCGGCAGGTCAGGGTGGTGGTGCCGATGCCGCTCCAGGTGCTGCCGCCGGGCCCGAACAGCCCGTAGTTGTTGCCCGCGATGCTGACCCCGAGGGTCGAGCCGTTGTTCGCGAAGACCGTGGGCTGGCCGCTGAAGGTGATGGTCGGGTTGCTGCCGTTGGTCGTGACGTAGACGAACGGCATCCCGCGCCCGACCCTGGTCGTTATCGGCCCGAAATTGAAATCGGCGGTCCAGTCGCTGAAGTCGCTCACGTTGACGGCGCCGGCATTCAACCCTGCCACCCCGATCGTCAGGTCGGGCTGGAAGGGCTTGTTGAACCAGGTGCCGTTATTGTTGACCGTTCCATAATAACCGGCCACCAATCCGCTGGCGGTCACCTGAATCGAGAGCGGCTCGGGGAACATATAGATCGGACCGGGAGCGAGTCCAAGAGGATTCCAATATTTCGAGGTCCAAAATTTGTGAGTCGGGACTGCTCCGCCATGAGTCCGGTAGATCGTGCTCTGAGGCGCGGCCGCTCCGGCGGGCACGGTGGTGGTGTAGCTCCCGGCACCGACTCCCACGGTCTGGGCTCGGGCCGTACCGAGCACAAGACATAATGTTAGCAACGGCAGAACGGCCCGGCTGAGACTGAGAGCGTCGTAGTGTATTCTCATAGTTCCTCCTGACTGGTATTGGTTGACGAAATGGAATCTCGGATGCATCCGATTGAAATCGGTTATATAATGCCGCCACACAAATGTATTGATCGCAGATCGCACATAACTATGTGGATGCAAGGCTTGTCAACGACCTTACAGTTACGTAACAGCTATGGAACAGTTAACAGCGGCCCCGAGTACCTGTAGGTATGGATTAAAACGCTGCAATTCAACTCTGGAATACAAGTATGTCCGCTGCCGCAGGCAAAACTGGAGCAGCCTCTTCGGTGCCGGCTCCCGATGAAGTGCGACGGATGCTGGAGCGCATCCTCGGCAGCCGGGAGTTTGCCAATGCGCCGAAGAAACAGAAGTTTCTGCAATTAATCTGTGAGGCGTACCTGGAGGGGCGCGCGGGCGAATTGAACGAGTACCTGATCGGGTACGAGGTCTTCGGCCGTCAGCAGACCTACAACCCGGCGCTCGACCCGATCGTGAGGGTCGGGGCTTATGAGCTGCGGAAGAAGCTCGAACGGTACTACAAGGGTGAGGGCAAGAACGACGAGATCCTGGTTGAGATCCCGACCGGGAGTTATATTCCGATCTTCAACCGGCGTTCGCCTTCGCCGGAGCCCGCGGAACCCGTGCCGGCGGTCCGGTTGCCGTGGTGGTCCATTCGGGCCTGGACTCCGGGGGGCGCGCTGATCGGCGTGGCCCTCGTGATCCTGATCGCGGCGGTCGTGATATTGGCTGTTTCCAACCTGCGGTTACGCCGGGAGGCCGCCGCCGGCGTCGCGCTGAAGCGGATGGCCGAGGCCTATCGGCCGGTCTGGGAGCCGTTCCTGACGGCCGAGGATCCGACCTTGCTGGTGCTGAGCAATCCGACCGTCTACCGTTTTTGGAATGAGGCGGATCCGGAATCGTTGTCGAACCGGTCGATCGACCTGACGGCGTCCGAGACCGCGGTGCTGGCCGAAGCGGTCGGACGTGAACAATTGGCGCTCAAGCATCATCGGCTGCCGCGCCTGGTCCTCTCTTCCGACGAATATACGGGCCTCGGTGAAGCGGTGGGGCTCTTTCGGATCGCCGCCCTCTTCAACGGCATCGGCAAGCAGGTCCTGCTGAAACAGAGCCGGACCGTGAGCGCCGAAGATCTGAAGAATCATAATGTCATTCTGCTGGGAAGCGTCTGGGTCAACGAGTGGTCGGGGAAAGTCTTGATCAAGGAAGATTTCATCAGCAGCACCGGCGGGACCATCGTGAATCAGAATCCGCTCGCCGGAGAGCAGCCGGAGTATCGCGCCAGGTTCGACGAGGAGACCGGGCGCCTGATCGAAGACTACGGTCTGATCACGATCAAGCCCAACCTTTCGGAGCGGAATACGGTCATGGTGCTGGCCGGCACCCACAGCGAGGGCACCGAAGCGGCGGCGGAGTATCTGATCAGCGAAGACCGCCTGGCCTATCTCAACCAGCGGCTGCGCTCTTTTGAACCGGCGCCTCCGAAATACTTTCAGGTTCTGCTGAAGGTCGACATCGATAACGGGATCCCGACGACCATCTCGATCGTGACGATTCACGAACTCCATGCGGACCGGAAGTAGACTTGAGATTTGAAATTCAAACCGCGAAACACCCGAAATCCGCGAAAGCTTGATCTTTCGCGGTTTGTAAACCAATTTTGTGAGCAGGGTATTCATGAAGAAGAAATGCTTATCCCACGTCTCGACGGCACTGTTGTTACTGCTGGTTGTGATCGGCAAGTTTTTCGGCGGAGCCTCGACCGAGAGCGCGGCGAGTCAGGAGGCGCCGGAATATGGGCCGGCCAGTGGAACGCTGGTGATCGTCGGGGGCGGCCAGACCGCCAATACCGGAATCATCGAGACGTTTATCAGCCGGGCGGGCGGCCCCGAGGCCAGGTTCGTGATCGTTCCGACCGCTGAAGGAAACAGGACCCAGGACGGGCAGGTCAAGGCCTACAGTGAAGAGGCGGTGCTCGCGCCCTGGAAGGCCCGGGGGCTCAAGAACGTCCGGATGCTGCATACTCATGACCCGAAGGTCGCCGACACCGAAGCCTTCGCCCAGCCGCTGCGCGAGGCCAACGCGGTCTGGTTCAACGGCGGGCGCCAGTGGAACATCGTTGATTCCTACATGAACACTCTGACCTATCGGGAATTTCACAAGGTCCTGGAGCGCGGTGGCGTGATCGGCGGGAGTTCCGCCGGGGCCACTATTCAGGGCGATTATCTGGTGCGCGGAGCCGTCGCCGGACCCGAGATCATGATGACTCCGGAGCCGGAGCATGAGCACGGATTCAACTTCCTGCGCAAAACGGCCATCGATCAGCATATCAACACTCGCAACCGATGGGACGATCTGATCCCGGTCATCAAGAA
>DATEFT010000262.1:0-10894 GCA_035280505.1 Blastocatellia bacterium
GCTCGTGTCGATCAGATAGTCATTCAGAACAATGAGGTTCTGATCGTCGCGCGGAGAGACCTGGAGGGCACGGACCGATTCACGCCCGCCGAGCATCCCCTCGTCGACGATCAGAAGCTTGAAATCACCGTAATTGACCTCTTCACGAACCGCCTTGAGCCGCTTGAGCTCGCGGTAGACGGCCGCCTCTCGTTGCGAGACGATCATCTTGTGAAACCGGCTCTGATTGAGATAGGCCTGCGGCAGAACCTCCGTCGAACTGGGCTTCGGCGCCGGGCCGTGACCCCGTGATAGCTGTGGGCGAAGGTCTTCCTTCATCAGGGCGCTGGCAGTAGCTCCGAAGACAGCCAGGGCCAGCAAAACCACATAGATCAACATTCTTTGCATCTCTTGACTCCTGATTAATTTAGGGCACGGAAATAGGGTAGAACGTAGGCTTTCGAGCCGGGGCGCCGGCAACCAGGTGATAAAGAACCGACAGGCACAAGTACACCAAGGCCCAGATCGAGGCCCCGAGTCAGGGCCTCGATCAGCACCGACTCAATCCAGACTCAACCCGAACTTCTCCGAACCCGGACCTTGGTGTACCCGGACATCCAATTGGTCTCTCCAACACCAGAAGGTGACAAACGCGCGCTTTTGTGTCGCGCGCTCCTGGCCCGGATTCAGGCCCCATCAATAGAGCGACCGCGAGACACGCGAAACACGCGAAAGGTCGTAGCCTTCGCGTGTTCCGTGCATTCCGCGGTTCGGAATAAGCCCGCAAAGAGGCCTGCGTTTAGAACGAGTAGCGAATCTGGAAGCGAGCGGCGCGGCCGGCCGTCAGCCCGATGCCCACCGGGATCGGGATTCCGCCGTCGTTCAGACCCACGTTGTTGAAGTTACGATTCAGAACGTTGCCGTTGCTCAGATCGCTCGTCCCGGGCCGCGCCCACGTATAGTTGGCGTTGTTCAGGACGTTGAAGATCTCCATCCGCACCTCCAACCGGTGCCCCTCGTACGGCATCGCGAACGACTTCGAGATGCCCGCATCCAGACGATTGGCCCAGTTCGCCCGCAGCGAATTGCGGCCGGCGATGTTGGTCCGGATCGTCGGATCGACCACGTAGTAGGCATTGGCCAACTGAATCGGCGCCCCGGTGGCCGTGCAGTAACCGGTCGGCGACGGCGGGGGCGGCGTGGGCGAGGCCGCGAACAACAGCGGGCAGATGCTGTTGGCGATGGCCACCGAATTCCGCGGGGCATTGGAATTGTAGATCGCCGGCCGATCGTTCGCCGCGTTCAGATCGCCGTTGAGGTCGAGGCCGCCCACATAAGGGGTCTCGACCGCTCCCGCTTGCAGAGTGTAGACGCTCGACATCGACCAGCCGCCGAACATCTGACCCATCCAGCCGTTCTTCGGGCCGGGCAGATTCCAGATCGAGGTCCAGGCGAAACGATGCGGAATGTCGAAGCTCGCGACGCTGCGGTCCGCCCGCAGGTTGAACGGATCCGAGGCCCGGCTGCTGCCGCCGGTGGTGTTGTTCACGTCGCTGTTGACGTTGTCGATCGCCTTCGAGTAGGTGTACGCGAAGCGGAAGAAGACGCCCTTGCTCAGACCGCGTTCGAGACGGGCCTGCAGCGAGTGGTAGTTGGAATCGCCCGCATTGGTCCGCATCAGCACGAGGCCGCGAGTCGGAATCGGTTGCACCCGGTTGATCCCGAAGTTCAGATCCTGGTTCAGGAAGAGGCTCGAGCCGCGCGTGCCGACATAGGCCACGTCCACGATCAGGTTGCGCGGGAATTGATGCTGCACCCCCAGGTTCCAGGTGTGAACCATCGGATTGACGAGATTAGGATCGATGGTGAACATCATGGCCCGCGGGTCGAGCGTTCCGACGGTCGGCAGCGAGTTGACGCCCGCATTGGCGATCCCGCGACCGCCCGCCGCGCCGCCCAGCGTGGTGGTGCCCAGCACGTTCGGCGAACTGGCCGCCGTGTTGGCCAGGATGTTGTCGAAGAAGACGTCGTAGCTCACCGCATAGCCGCCCCGGATCACGGTCTGATCCTGCCCGAAGAAGCGCCCGCCCCAGCGCGGCGTGTAGGCGAAACTGAAGCGCGGCGCGAAGTTGTTGTTGTCCGGGATCTGCTCCACCCGGGTCGTAATCGGCACGTCGAATCCCGCGAAGGCCGGATACGGCAGGACGTTCGACGGCGTCCCGAAATTCTCGTACCGCAGGCCCAGTTTGAGCGTCAGGTTCGAACGCAGCCGCCACGTCTCGTCGACGAAGTAGGCCTGTTGAAATCGGCTCGGATAGATCACCGGGCTTCCGAAGACTCGATTGGCGAAGGCGCCCTGGGTTCCGGAGAACCCGTCGATGAAGTTGCCGAAAGCCGGATAGTTGTCGGGCCCCGCCGCAGTGCCCGCCGCCGGCGGATTCGCGGTGAAATTGAGCGTGCCGCGATTGTTGAACGGCACCAGAAGCTTGGCCGTCTGCCGGACCAGGTCCATGCCCGCTCGAACCGTATGATCGCCCTGCGTGTAGGTGACGGTGTCCTGAAACTGGAAGTTATTGAGAGTGCGCCCCTGTGGCAGGGCCTGGTCCAGACCGACGCTGCTGATCGGGGTTCCGGTGAAGAGGAACTGCGGCCCGCCGAGCGCCACATCCGGATTGCTGGGTTGAATCATCGCCACGAACCGGCCATAGGCGAACCGATATTCATTGATCCACCTCGACGACAAGACCCGCGTATAACTGAAGTGGAAGTTCTGCGAGCGGCTCGGCGTGTCGATCCCGTATCCGTCGAAGGCCGACGGGATCTGATTGGTCAGCAGGCTGTGGTTGTAGAGATGGCGAAAAGCGAAGCTGTCCTTGGAGGTCGGCGTCCAGTCGATGCGGCCCAGAGATTGATAATTGTCGAGGCGTTGCGAAACGGTGGTGGTCGAGACCTGACCGAAGGGCACCGGGGCCCGCCCGCCGCCGAGCGGCACCAGCACCTGCCGCGCCGGATCATTCGATCCGCGCAGGTTGCCGACGATGCTCAGATAGCGATCGAGATTGGGGCGCGGACCGGTCGCAAAGAGACCGCGCAGTTGATCGTTGCCGGCCTGGGTGGGGACGACCGCAGTCGCCGCGGCGGCCGTGGTCCGATACGGAGACCCCTGAAAAGTGCCGAAGAAGAAGAGCCGGTCCCGTTTGATCGGGCCGCCGAACGAGAATCCGTACTGGTTCTGAATCGAGACCGGGACCGAGGTCCGTCGCTCGTTGATCTTCTGACCGCTCGAGAGCGAGAAGAGCGCGCTCGGCGCGACGATGTCGTAGACCGAACCGTGATATCGATTCCCGCCGCTCCGGCTGATCAGGTTGACGACGGCGCCGCCGGCGCGTCCATACTCCGCCGAGTTGTCGCCGCCGAGCACCGAGACCTCCTGAAAACCTTCCCGCAGACTCGGCATATAGGCCTGGCCGGTGACCGTCAGGTCGTTATTCTCGGTACCGTCGATCAACTGGCTGTTGGAGCGAGGCCGCATGCCGTTGATCGAGAACTTGGGTCCCTGCACGTTACCGCGCGCCAGGACGCCCGGATCCACGACTCCCGGCAGGGTCAGGACCAGCTCCGAGGGGTTGAGTAACGACAGGGGCAGATCGGTGATCTGCCGCTCGGTGATGGTGTGGGTTCGCGCTCCGTCCTGGGTCTGCAAAATCACGGTGGTGTCGGCCGGGACGTTGACGAGATCGCGCATGCTGCCGAGCGCCAGCTTGAACGAGACCTCCGTCGTCTGACCGGCGGCCACGATCACCTGCTCGCGCGCCACCGCCCACGAACTGGAGAGCGAGACTTCCACCCGGTAGACTCCCGGATCGACGGCATCGAACCGATAGGAACCCTCCCCCATCGCGACCGTCTTGCGCGTGATGTTGGTATCGATGTTGACGATTTTGACCTCGGCCCCTTTGGCCGCGGCGCCCATGCGATCGGTAATCGATCCGACTATGACGCCTCTGCTCGATTGCGCCCAACCTATCGAATTGAGGGCGCCCAGGCAGAGCACGGCCATAGCCAATAAGATCTTGACTCCAGACATAACCTTGTCTCCTATGTTATTTATTGGTGAACCGTCAATAAGGTAGATCCTGTTCAGGCACAAGATCGTCGTTCAGCTTGACCGGGCCGTCAAAGCCTGCTTAAGCACCTGGCACTCGGAAAAGTAAGTTAAACGCGACAGCTTGACGACTTCGCGTCTTTCGCGTGTTTCGCGGTTTGAAGCTCAAACCTCAAAGGACCTCATTTCCCAAGTACTTAAAACTCAAGAACGGCAGTCGGTTCTTCATCCCCCTCTTAAGATCAGGCGTCACCGATCCATCCATCGAAGATGGTGAACAGAACGAATCTCATGCTCATTGAACAGTGCAAGGTTGAAAATTTTGTGTCGCATCGAGCAAAGGTGGCAGAGGCGGCAAAGATGGCACAGATGGCGGAAATGGCAGAGGTGAGGGAAATCGGGAAGGTGGAGGGTGCGGGACCGCGAGCGGGTCGATTCCGGGAAGGCCGCCCGCGGCACCGAATTAATATTGATCCTACTCCGACCGTTTAAAGTAGTAACGCGGGTCGGAACTCTCGCGGAAGCCGCCGTTCTTCAGATTAACATTGTTCAGGACGACCCCGATGATCCGGGCGCCGACGCTCGACAGGTCGTGGCGGACCCGACGGACCACATCGCGTTTGCTCTGAAATCCGTGGACCACCAGGATCACGCCGTCCACGATGGTCGAGAGGAGCTTGGCATCGCTGACCCCGCCGAACGGCGGCGAATCGATCACGATGTAGTCGTAGTCCTGGTTCAACAGTTCCAACAGCATCTTCATCTTGGGCGAACTGATCAGGCTCGCCGGATTGGGCGGCGGCGGCCCGCTGGCCATGAACGAGAGCTGGGGTTTGCTGAGCTGCTGAATCAGCTTGCTGATCGGAACCTCTTTCGAAAGGTAGGTCGAGAGACCCCGCCGCCAATCGAGGCTGAAGATCTGGTGAGCCTTCGGGCGGCGCAGATCCGCATCGATCAGGAGCACCCGCGCATCGAGTTCGCAGAGCGAGAAGGCGAGGTTGATCGCGGTCATGGTCTTCCCTTCACCGGCCTGGCTGCTGGTCACCAGGATGGTCTTGGGCAGCCCCTCGGCGGTCGCCAGCAGCACGGAGGTCCGCAGCGTATGATAGGCCTCCGCCGCCACCCAGCCGTCCTTCTCGTCGGGCACGTCGTCCCCGGATAAGAGAAACCACTCCTTGCCCTTGGTGATGGCGGCCCGCAGGGCCCCGCCGCCTTCCGGAACCTCCTGGCCGCCGGGCGCCGCCGGCAACTGATAGGTGACCGTCCTGAAACCCGGGATCACCGCCAGGGTCGAGAGCTGGAGGAACTGGGTCACGTCGTCGTCATTCTTGATGGTGTTGTCGAGAAACTCCAGCAGCATGGCCAGCCCGAGGCCGACCATCAACGAGACCGCCAGCCAGAGCACCAGGTTGAGAGCCCGCTTCGGCCCGTGGGGGACGGTCGGGACCTGCGCGTGATCGATGATCCGGATGTTGTTGGGCTGATCGGTGACCTGGATCTTCGATTGGTTCGAGGCCTGCAGCAGTTCGGTGTAGAGCGAGGTCGCGGTATCCACCTCCTGTTTCAGGATGGTGTACTGGATCGTCGACTGGTTCTCGTCGACCGCTTCCGCCTTGGCCTTGGCCAGCGCCGTCTTCAACGACTGTTCGTGGCGCAGGGCGGTCTCGTACTCCGCCTGCAGTTTCGTATTGAGCGAGTTGCGGCCGGTCTCGAGCTGATCCTTGACGACGGCGATCTGTTGGCGCACCTCTTGCAGTTGGGGATGCGAGGGGCCGTAGTGAACGCTCAACTGCGCCTCGTTCGTGATCAGATCGTCGAGTTGCTTCTGCAGTTCGACCATGCGCGGCGAAGCCTCGGTGATGGTCGCGGCAAAGACGTCCGGCACCTCCGGCACCTCCGTCACCCGCTTCGTCTTCATCTCCTCATACATGGTCTCTTTCATGATGCGGTCGGTCTCGGCGCGGGTCACCTGGCTGTTCAACTGGGCCAGTTTCGAGGCCGTCAGCGTCGAGGAACCGTCGGTCGTGAAGATCCCGTTGGCGCGGGTATAGTCGGCCAGCGCCTGCTCGGCCTTCTGGGCCCGCTCCTTCAGATCCGCCGTCGATCGTTCGAGCCAGGAAGCGACGTTGGTCACGTTCTCGGTCCGATTCTGAAAATTGCGGTCGATGAAATGTTGCGCCACTCCGTCGGCGACGGCGGCCGCGATCTCCGGGCTGGTATGGATGAAGGAGATCCTGATCGCGCGAGTCTCCTTGATATGCTCGACCGTCAGGTTCTTATCCATCAGATTGACGTAGGGAGCAAGCCGGGCGTGTTCCTGGGCCGCGGGGACCGACGACTCCCGCTCCGGCGCTCCGGCCCGGACCGGCCCGTCCATGAACGCCGGATCCCGGTCCAAACGCAGCTTGACGACCACCTCTTCCAACAACTCATGGCTCTTGATCATGACCATCTTGGTCTTGATCGTGGTGTTGGTCTCGGCCTCCGAATCGCCGGTCTGCAACAGCCGCTCGCCCGCCTTCGCGAGCGTCGGCCCCTCTTGCCCGATCACCAGCACGGCCGAAGCCAGGTACGTCGATTTGGTCCGGATAATAAAGACGGCGGCGACACCGGTGATCAGTACCACTGCCGACAGTAACACCAACCAGCGTCTTTGCAGATCACGCCAGAATTCGCGAAAGCCGAGATCTTCCCGAGGCAGGCTCTGAAAGGGCCCTGCCATCGGAGCGAGGTGCGGTTCAGGGAATTCCCTTCTGAACACCTCTTGCAAGATCGACCTCCGCACTCCTCCGTAGTCTCCGACCCTGTCGTTCTTTGCCATACCCAATTTTTCTCTTCCCACGACTGAAAACACGAATTCGACTAAGGCACGGCCCTGGGTTTGGTGGTAACGGCTTCTAATCGATCTGGGGATTGTTTGCTATCAGAGGCCACGCCCTTTCTGCCTGCATATCTCAGATCCGGTATACAATATGAGATATGCCCCAATCTTAACCTTGGCTTGATTTAGATCTGAATCACCTGCAGACTAGCTACCCGGTGTGCGCTCCGAGGGAACACATGCAAAACCTCTACGTTATAAAACTCTCGGCAGATCTCCAGCCCCGCTCAAAAGCGCGGGCGAGATTAAAGAAGGCTTCAGTATGAACATCGATAACAGCAGCTACAGCTCATTCTACACAAAGGAATGACGATATCAAGCACGTTATTCAGCGATGAATAAGTTGATGGTGGCTGTCTTCTGTCTCGCGTGGGTAAGAGCGCCGCTCAGCCTGGCCTCAAAAATGTCGCCCATCATCTACCGATCAAGCCCTGGTGACATTACAGTGCATTCAAGATAAGGTGCCGGAAAAGTCCGGACATGTCGCGAATTTAATGCCAAACTCCATACTCCGGAAGCAATCTCTTTGGAGCTCTAGATTCAAAGTCTTTCGCGTGTTTCGCGGTTTCGAATTGAAAGTCCTCAAGCTTTGCGGCGAACCCGGAGCACGGCGATTTTGGTGGCATGATTGAAGGGCGCGGGGTCGGTGACCGGAGCGGCATCCGGCGCCTGCGGATCGCCGATGAACTCGGACGGCACCGCGATCAACTCCTCCACGGCCAGGTAACCGTCGGCGCATAACGACTCGAGCTCCCGGATAAAGGCCGCGCCCGAGACGAAGAGCGCGTTGTTGATCGCCACCAGATAGCCGTCGTGATTGATCAGGGGGCGCACCTTATTGATCAGCGGCGCATAGCGTTCCGTCAAATTCACGACTCCCTTCCGGGTGGCCGAATAGAGCGGCGGGTCGATAAAGACGCAATCGAACCGCGCCTGGGCGGTCTTCAGGCGGCCGATCTGCGGCCAGAAATCTCCGGTCAGAAAGTCCCGTTTCTCGATCGGGAACCCATTCAGCAGATAGGAGGTCTTGGCGACGTTCAGAAAATGGCGGTTCAGGTCGAGCTGGACCACCCGCGCCGCGCCGCCCGCCTGCGCCGCGACCCCGAGGCTGCCGGTATAGGCGAAGGTATTGAGCACCGACTTATCCTGGAGATGGGACCTGGCCCATTGCCGGACCCCGCGGGTATCGAGGTAGAGGCTGGCGTCGCGATTGAGCATCAGATCTATCGCATACCAGACGCCGTCTTCGCGGACCTTTCGATCGGCGCGGTCACCCGAGACCAGTTGGCCGCGCTTCTCCTCCGGGAGGGAGCTGTTGCGCGTCTTGACGATCACGGCCTGAATCCAGGGCAACCGGGCCGGCAGCCACTCCCGGGCGGCGAGCACGGCCGGGAGCCCCTGTTCGGGCCGGTCGGCGTAGTTATGAATGAGCAGCGTCTTGCCGTAGAGGTCCACCACCAGATCGGCCCGGCCCTCCGTGAACCCATTGAAGAGTCGAAAGGCCGTCTCGTGCCGGTCGTCGAAGCGGTCGGCACGGAACGCGAGGGCTCGCTCCAGTAAGAGCTCAATCGGCGCGGTCGTCATGGTCGATGGTTCCAAAGAGTTGGCCCTGCCTCGAGCTGCGGGTCCGATGATCGGTGAGGCTTCCCCGCTGAATTTCGTCGCGTCGAGTCCGCAGCGGCAGCCAGTCGGCCGCCCGGTCGGACCAGTAGAAGACCTTATTGAAGACATTCCCGGAGTGCGATTTCCGGTGCGGCTCGAAGTAGGTCGAGATCAGGGTGTACGAATGATTCACGCTCTTGGCGGCCGGCGGATTCTCGCGCCCCTCCAGAAACGGCGAGGAGCAGACCACATCCGTCAGGGTCGCCTCCCGGCGGGCTCTGAGACGAAGATTGAGATCGCCGAGCAGCGTGAATTCGACCAGCGCGCAGTTCTCGATCTCGAACGGATCATCGTGCAGAAAGTCCCTCAGACCTTCCGGGACCAGTTTGCCGTTGACCTGAGCCAGCAGCTTGGTCCCGACCGGCAGAAACGGGACCTCCCGGTCGTTCTCGATTCCGCTCAACCGCGACTGGTCCCGAACATAGTTTGAATCGATCAGAATCTCACAGAACGCCCCGTCATCGAATCTCGGGAGCGGTTGTCGATCGCTGGCCAGCACCAAAATACCGGCCTGCACGAAAACAGGAATCCTGAGCAGCTTCTGAGAGTAGGGCTTGGGCATGGGCGTCTCAAGGGGAAAAATTGATGATTCAGGACTTCGGATCTTAACCGCCAAACACACGGAAGCCGCGAAAGATGGAAGGTTTCGCGGTTTTCGGATCTTTCGCGGTTGGCAAAGAGACATCACACACCAGCAACATATCACGCCCCTCGACCTGCCCGCAAAGGCCAGAGTCCGTAAAAATGAAGACGGGACCTTCCGGTCGAGGAAGATCCCGTCGGCTCCCAGCAAAGTTAGATCCTAAAGTTCTACTCTATCGTGCTACCCTATCGTTCTACCCTTATGAAGTTATATCCTTATGAAGCCTGTCGATATTCATGAAGCCTGTCGATATTCGGCCTGCGGTTCATCCGCCTGCAGACTCTGACTCCAGAGGTACTGAGCCGACACCTGCCGCAATCTGTCATCGGCCTGCACCGAGAGATCGAGCTTGATGGTTCCATCGAGTCCGACTTTGAAACTGGCGCACTCCCGGTCCTGGTTCCCGGTCGGCACCGCGAACTTCACGTCGGGAGCGTGGCGCTCCAACCAGCGACTGAAGACCGGATGCAACAGATCCAGACCATAATGTTGCCACAACAGCTCCATCACCACGATGCTGGCGGGAACCATCTTTCCCTGGAAACCATGAGGAAGGTTGACACTGACCGGCAGCTTATCGCTCGTAAGCTGCGTGGAACCCTGCGGCCTGCATCCGAAAGAATTTAAGCTCTCGAACATTTCGATCCTCCCTTTCTGCTCATCCCAAGATTGCTATCAATTCATCTGCTAGTACCACTTCTCGCCTCGCTCACCAGCACCGGCCATCTATCAAGCAAATTCCAGGCCAGGCCTGGAGGATCCGATGGTGGGCCGCAAACAGGCCGCGCCGCGGCTACTCTTCAGGGCAGAAGATTCGATAACGTGGAACCGGAAAACAGGTGGAAGATCAGATGATTCAACGGCTTTGGTGCGATCGAACTCAGGGTACACCCTTAGCTGAGCGACCATTAAGGAAGATAACTCACAATCTTAATGTATTATATTTTAGAATCGATGACTGTATTCAGAACGGCCGGCTGCACTAATTGGTCAATTGTGTTGACGAAACCGTCAACTCGCCGGTCAACGGCTGGCGCCACCCTGGCCCGCATGCGGATGGTCGCCCATCAGATGCTTGACATAGAGGGTCATCTGCCAGCGTTGAGTATCATTAGTTTTAACTTTGTAGGCGGGCATGCCGCTGGTCTTGATCCCGTTGGTCACGACCCAATAGATTTCGCCGTCGGTGATGCCATGCATGGCTTTGGCGGTCAGATCTGTCGGTTTCGGTTTCATGGTGGCTGCGACCTTGGTCTTGGCCTGGCCGTCCGGACCGTGGCAGACCGCGCAATGTTTGTTGAAGAGTTGCTTGCCGGCCTCGATCACCTCGGTCTCGGCGTTCAAGGGGCTCTTCAGCTTTTTGGCGCTCGCGGGAGCGTGACTGTGTTTATGACCTTCGTGCCCCGAGACCGAAATGCTCGTGTAGAAAGCGAAGAGCAAAATTGTCGCAAACCCGGTCCAACGAACGCCATCTCTCCTGGTCATCAAGACTGCCTCCATGAATTGAAAAATGCAGGTGGTTTCTTCCAAACAGTGAACGGATCGCTAGGGGTGCACAGCGACCGCATTCTAGCAATTACCCGCAGTCCGGGCAACCGGCATGAGCCTGAGCCCCAACCACTTC
>DATEFT010000263.1:0-7858 GCA_035280505.1 Blastocatellia bacterium
AAAAAAAAAAAAAAAAAGAGCCAAAAGAGACCCAAGGCGTATGCAACAATGGCGAAATTGAAAGATCGGGCGACGGCCCCGCCTGCGCCGATCAAGGCGATAAGCGACATCACGGAATTGCCAAGCCGGAAGCCGAAAATATCGATAATGCCCTTTGCCTGATACTTGATTGCGGCATTGGCCGGGACATAAAGGAGTTCCTTTGAAGATTGCTGAATCGAATATGCAAAGGCGCCTATCGGAACGCCAACGACGGCCAGAAGGAAAATCCTCAACGGGAATTGTCCGAATATCGGCAGGCTCACCTGATATGCGGGTGGCACCAACAATAGTAATGGTGACAGCGCCAGGAAGGTCAAGGGAAGAAAGAGCAATCCAACTTTAGGCCCCCAGCGGCGGAGTACGCGGCTGGTGATGATGATTTGAGTTATTAAGGCAAGGCCGTTAACATAGGCATAATAGCCGCCCCAAAATCTGGTGATCGTGTCTCTCGGCAAGCCTTCCGATCTTACGATGCCCTTAATCTGCAAATCCACACTTGTAATGCAGGTCGTGTATAAAACTACCATTATACCGATCATCGCAACATACGGAGATCGGAAGACGGCCGGAAGCGTCCTTATATCCACAACGGTCTCTTGACCGGCGGCTTCGTCAGATATCTTCCCATAGGCTTTCTTGTACATTGACACCGACAGCCCCGCACAGGCCAAGAGGCCGCATGCCGCGATCGGCAATAAGCCGATCGTCGTTACGATTTCGGCCAAATATGCCGTCAAAGTGCTGCCCAGCATTCCGCCGACGATTCCGCCGATGCCAACCAATCCATAAAGTCTTTTCGCCTGCTCCTGATTGAATAACGCATTCGATAATGACCAGAATATGCAAACGGTGAGGACGTTATAAACAGCGGACCAAAAATAAAATATGCTGCCTATCAATTGAGCATCTTGCAGCTTTTCCCGATAGGTAAATAACACAATCCAGAAAAAGAGGAAGATAGCGGCACATCCGACATAGATTACTGGGATGGCGATTCGAGGTGATAATCGTTTAATGAGGTACGCCAGCGCTACTCCTACCGGCAGGGTTATCAGGCAGACAACAATATAGAATTTGGGATATTGTTCAGGGGAAAACTGCGAGACCAGCAGTGATTCTCGAATCGGCTTGATGATATATGAATTTCCGATGACCAGAAAGAAGAGCAATATCGCGCTGGCGCAAAGAAACAGTTCATTTCGTTTCACAGAAACTATCGGCTTCAGCCAGGAAATATGCTCATCTGATTCCATGCGCTATTAGACTCTTTCCTCTCCCGCAATCAGTGAAAACTGATCCGCATCGATGAACTCATCATCAAAGAAGTAAAAATCGCGTAGCCGTCCTTCCCTCTTAAAACCAAGCTTTGGAGCCAAGCTTTGGAATGGCAAATTGTCGTGACGCGTGATGGCCACGATCCGATGAAGATTTAGCTCTTGAAAGCCGTAGGCAAGCAACAGTTTTGACGCACCGAGCCCGAGTCCCCTTCTTCGCCAGCCCTGAGACTTAATAAATATGCCGAAAACGGCCGCGCGCCGGTCGGATCTCACTTCGTGAAGACCGATAAATCCGATCGGGGTCTGTTCCTGGAGAGGAAGTATTCCATATGCGAATGGGCCGCCGGGCTGATAGAAGCTTTCGAGATAAGATCGCTCTTGATCGATGGTAACGGCGCTTGACCGCGCCAATATTCTGCGGATTTCATCATCGTTAAACCAATCGACCAAGAGTTGGGCGTCGTCAGGGATGAGTCGGCAAAGAGCAACCTGATCCGACTGCAAAGCGATTCTGTCCGAATAGGATATTTTCGAATGTCCTTGCATGAACTCTATCAAAGCCCGTCGATCAATCGGTTCGAGGCAGCACAAAAAGCAAGGGCCGCGGTCAGGCCATTTGCCGGGCTCAGCCGCTCTGTTTTGATCTTCTTTCCACTGCTCTTTTGATGCGAACCATCGCTCTGTCGATACTCATCGCTTTTCGCACTTCCTTCATTGTAGACCGGGCGATTTCCTGCATTTTTCTTGTGCCGTCCAGAATGATCTCATCGGCCAACCCTGTATCTGCGGAAATCTTCGCTATCCGTTCGCGGATTGGGGCCAGGACGCCATTTAAAGCGACAACCAGACGCTCTTTAACCTCGACATCTCCGACGTTACCCGACCGGTATCGTTGCTTAAGTTCTTCAACCTCTCCTTTATTGGGGTTGAATATATCGTGATAGGCAAATACGGGGTTTCCCTCGACAGTGCCTGGGATGTCCGCTCGCACTCTGTTCGGGTCCGTATACATACCTCGCACTTTTTTAGCGACTACTTCAGGTTCGTCACCCAGCATAATCGCATTATTGAGTGACTTACTCATTTTCGCTTGCCCATCAGTGCCGATAAGCGATGCCGTCTCTCCCAACATAACTTCGGGGATCGAGAAGACCTCTCCATACAGACTGTTGAATTTTCGCGCAATTTCACGAGTGATTTCTACATGCGCTTCATTATCCTTGCCGACGGGAACCAGATCGGCGTTAGCCAACAAAATGTCTCCCGCCTGTAGAACAGGATAGCCGAGCAAGCCGAATGGAATCGAATTCTCATCTATCGACGCGGCTTTTGCCATATCCTTTAGGCTCGGCAGTCTGGATAATCGGTTTACCGTAACAAGACTACTGAACAGCGTATTAAGCTCGTAAATCTCCGGGACGGCCGATTGCAGATAGATTATTGTTTTCTCCGGGTCTATTCCGGCCCCGATATAATCAATAACTATTCCTCTTGCATTCTCGCCGATCATCTCAATGTCATCGCGCGAATTTTTTGTGGTCAGAGTGTGCAAGTCTGCAATTATCAGGATAGTCTCATACTCATCTTGCAGCCTCACGCGATTAAGGAGGCTGCCGACGTAATGACCGAGATGAAGGCGCCCCGTTGGACGATCCCCGGTAAGAATGCGTTTACGTGAACCTTTATTGCTCATGGAAAATAACTTTTCTATCTCCTTACATAGTCACTATAGGATGATCAGGTTGGACTGCAATGATCGAATGTGCTCAAGGAGCCATCTACGATCTATTGGCGGTAATTGACAGCGTGTAAGTGATCGCTTCATCAAATGACCATTTATGTCCTTCCTGCCATTCCGATGAAAATCTCTCTTTAATCAGGGCAATGATTTGGCCATACTTTTTATGCTCGTGAGGGTATAGCGGGGCGGCAATGGCGATGCGAAGCGCGTCTGCCGCGCCAAATATGCGCGCCGCGTCTCCGTCGTTTCCTTTCGCTCCGGCCATTCTCCCGATGCCTTCCATAGTCTGCGCAATTCCAAGCCTATTCCCGGTTTCTCGATGCAAAGCGAGCCCCATCTGGAAAAACTTGCAGGCTGCATCATGTTGCCCGATCGATTCCTCGGCCAAACCCAGGTGAAAATAACAATAGGATATTCCGTTTTTATTACCGAGGCTCTGCCGTAAGGCCAAACTCTTTTCATGATACCGGCGAGCCTGAGCATAATCCCCTTCTTCGCGGGCGACTGTGCCCAGATTATCCAGAGCGCCAGCGATTCCGCGTGTATTCTGAATTGCCTCGCTCCAGGATAAGTATTTAAGATAATAGTCTCTGGCTGCGGCGTATTCGCCTTCCGCTTCGGCGACCAGGCCAAGATAGAAAACTGTCCATCCGATCAGCCATTCAAGATTCTCTTCCTGACTCGATTTCAGGCTCTCCGTGAAGAGTGATTTGGCTTCCTGATACCGGCCCTGCGCTTCAGCAACGAGCCCCAAACAATGCAGCGAAAATGCCAGACATTCTCGATCGTTTATCTCGCGGCTCAGTCTGACGCCCTCCGACAATGATTGCCGGGCGTCCTCATAGTCATCCTGTCTATATGATAATAAGCCGAGCCAGACCAGCCCTTGAGCTTTCAGAGAATTGGCGTCAAGTGCCCGCGCCAGGGCATGCCGTAATCTTTGGCGGCCTTCCGACCAGTACCCGCGAGTTTCCCAAAAGCGGCTCAGAAAGATGGATAATTCCAACTCACGTGATGCGGCGGACTCTTTGTTTCTGTAATAATCCAGCGCCGCACGTAAATCATGAAGTTCCAGTTCCAGTCTATCTAGCCAGGCGTTCTGTTCGGCCCCTCTTAGTTTTTGATAAGCCTGCGCAGCTAGATTGAAGAAGTAGTTAGCATGATTTTGCGCAAGAGTCTCTTTCTCTTGCTGGCTCAAATTCTCGTCCCCAAACTCGCGATATACTTCGATCATTCTGAACCTCCTATTATTGCCAGTAGGTTCGCGTTTCAATAATGAGTGGTCAACCAGACGATTAAGTGAATTCCGAGCTTCCGGCTGCTGGCAAACGCTCGCAGCCGCGTCGATGGTGAAGCTGCTGCGAAAAATCGATAGACTACTAAAGAGCCGCTGTAATTCGGGCGTCAAGAATCGGTAACTCCACTCGATGGCAACCTGCAGACTACGATGCCGTGGAATCGCATCTCTCTGCTCGCTTACTAAGAGATCCAAAAGACGCTCCAGGCGTTCCAAGACCTCTGCCGGAGAGAACTCATCCATCCGTAGCGCAGCAAGTTCGATGGCAAGCGGAATCCCCTCCAGCCACCCGCAAATTGCCCCGACCTGACCGGCATTACCTTCGGAAAGTTCGAATTCAGGATCTGCCGATTGCGCGCGCTCCAAAAATAGTTGAACACTTTCAACTTCGCATAACCGATCGATCTCAAGCGCAGTGCCGGGAACGGTCAGCGGCGACAATTGGATCCAACGCTCTTCAGCGATTCTTAATCGTCTTCGTGATGTGACCAAACAGATCAGCCCGCGTGCGCGCTGGAGCAATTCTTTCACGATGACGGCTCCGCTGTCCACGATCTGCTCAAAATTGTCCAGGAGAAGAACAGAGGGTTGCCGCGAAAGTTCCCGCGCCACGGCTCCCAGTAAATTCGGGTTTGAGCGATCCAAACTTAAGACTGAAGCGATCTCGCCGATGATCAAAGCAGAATCCGAGATATCAGCCAGCGAGATGAATATCACACGCTTCTGAGACTGCGCCTCCAGTCTTAACCCCATCTCCAGGAGTAAGCGTGTCTTCCCTATCCCGGCTTCACCAAACAATGTGATCACGCGGGAAGACTCTGCTAACCGCTCGATCTCTGCAATCTCTTTGTTCCTGCCAATCAGACGAGTTGGGCGCTCAGGCAATCGACTAGCGGGTTGATTTGTGACCGCTGATTCTCCTGAGCCGTCCGAGAGCATCTCAACTTTGCAAATGAAGTAATGCCCCCTTGATGGCACGCGCTCAATATACTTCGTGCCGGGGTCGCCCTCTTCCAGTAATTTATTCAGTCTGGAAACAGTGCTGGTTACACTCCTCTCCAAAACATTGGCATCAGCCCAGACAGTCTGCATCAATTGCTCTGTCGTAATCAGTTCGCCGGGCTGGTTGGTCAGAAAGAACAAGAGCGCATCGAACCACCTCGGGTCAATGCCCACCGCTCCCAGCTCTTCCGTGGTGTCTTCTCTTCGCCAAAGCAAACGTTCTGACGGTGAAAGAATATAGGCTCCAAACTTATACTTTTGCATAGAATTAGAACTTTCCCGGTCTTCTCACACCTTCTCACGGTGTCTCGCACCTTCTCGCACCTTATCACGGCGATTTGAGATACATTCAAAATGTTCCGAGCATCAATTGCGACGGAGTGCAGTCAGGTTCTGCCGTAGGGCTGCGCTTACGAAAGCATTTCTGCCACAGCTTGCACGACCTCTGATTTATCAACGTGGAGCTGAAATCAGTTTGGCAACCACATAGTAGATCATGGTCGATTTAGCGAAAAGATCAAGCAGGGCAAGGAGAATTGACAAGACTCATCAGCCTCATTTGCCGATGCATTACAGAACGGGGCTGATGATGTGAGGTGGGATGAGTGATCGGCGCACGGGGAGCGTCCTCACTCATGCCCACTTTTGACGGCGGCGATTTAAATGCTGATTTGGATTAAGAGACTAATGCTGCTGTTGCCGTTGCGGTCGTCGTCCTCACCCCAAAAGGCATTGGCAGAAGTCGCAAAGCAGGGCTTTGAGCCGCCCCCCCTGCCGACTTACTGCGAATGGGGTTGTTTAGTCGGGATGTATTTGGCCCGCCGAATGACCCCTGAGCAGGTACTAAAGTTTGAGACTCATATGAAGGGCTGCGATTGGTGTCAGTGCCAAGTGGATATCTGCCTCGAAGTCCTCACGATCAACAAGCTCGCAAAGTTCTCCCTCTTCTACCGCTTCAAGCGGTGGCTTAACGAGCGTTACCGGAAGACCCGGCGCTCTGGAAGAGGGAGCGGTTGAGAGGGGGCGATTCAATCGGTACAGGGTCGCCCCTTTTCGCTGCCAACGACCGGAAGACCGCGATGAAGCCGTGGATTTATAACAGGAGTGATGGAGCCCGAATAGCGGCGATATTGAATCGGGCTTGATTCAATATCGCCGCTATGAAAAATTATTTCCATCAACCATTCATAACTTTTCATTCCGTTTCCGTCTGGGCTGACTCATCACTCCTGATATCCGAAACACGATCAGAGGGAAGGAGGGTTGACGGCACTCATTGATTGGGCGAGGTGTCCGCCTTCATCAATGAGCGGGACGAGCAACGTTCTGGGGGAAAGTCGTTGCTCGTCTTTTTTACTTTTGGCCTGCAATGGAGCCCTGCCGTCTCAGCCTGGTCCGCTCGCAGCGGCTCTTATTTAGAACTTTGGATCATCTCTCCGGAACCTTCCAGCGATAACCCGCGACGTCGCCCAGGCCCTTGCCCGACATCTCAGAGACATAGCTCTTAAGCCCGCAGTCGGTTCTGAAGCCATTTTTGAGAGCCCTCCCGATGGACCTCATCACTCAGTGTCGCAGCGTGTGAGTACAAGGCCCCACAAATTCGAATCATACGGATCTACTCGATTTGTATAAGCAGCTTATTCGCCAGTCCGTACAATAGCTTCAGACTTTCTGTCTCCAGATCCACACGCTGTAGATCCGAGGCACCACTATAAGTGATGTATCTGCTTAGATTATCATCTATGGATCCACACGCTGTAGATCCGAGGTACCGCTAATTCACCAAAATTTCGACCTATACGATTTTATAAATGGCTTATTTGCCTACTTTACAGCAGAAAGTGGAAGAATCCCCGTACCCGAATCCACAGCATGTAGATCCGAAGCGTCACCATAAGCGACTTATTTACCCAACTTACCACCCATAGATCCACACGCTGTAGATCCGAGGCATCGCAAATTCGCGTCATTTTGGGCCTATACGATTTTTAAATAGATGATTTGCTTACCTTTACAGTATTCAAGATGTCTCCCCTCGATAATCGATTCCACATCGTGTAGATCTAAGGTACGACTATAAGCGGCCTATCTGCTGAGATTACCACCTACGGATCCACACGATGTAGATCCGAGGCACCGCTATCTTGCCGAAACTTGGGCCTATACGATTTTCCGAGCGGCATATTTAGGCCCCTCTAGCCCCAGGATTTATGGGCCCTACTTACGAAACCTTACGACATAGACCCAGGGCCTGAATGGTAAATAGCTTGTTTGTCTGCATTTCCCCACACCAAAGCCACATGATTTAGAGCCGAAGCCCCTTCTTATCGAAATGTTTTGCCGGGTCGAAGCGAATTTGTGTCCATAAACTCGATGAATAGCCCGGAGTTCTCAATGGCACGCTTCTTGAGATGGTAGACCGTGTCTGAGGTTTTCGGTGGCGGCAATGGACGTACGACGGCAATGAAAAAGTTCAGCGGAATTTTTCACCAGTTGCAT
>DATEFT010000264.1:0-5109 GCA_035280505.1 Blastocatellia bacterium
TCCCACATCTCCTCGGCGCTCCGGAAATAGTACTTCGGGGAGCCGTAGGTCAGGCGGTTCGGGTCGTGGATGGTCTTGCCGGTCCCGATGCAGAGCAGGGTGTCGTGCGCCTTGACGTCGGAGTCCATCAGGTAGTGAGAGTCGTTGGTGGCCACCAGCGGAATCCCGGTCTTCTTGGCCAGTTCGACCATCGGTTTACGGATCCGGTTCTGGGCGTCCAGACCATGCTCCTGGATCTCCAGGTAGTAGTTTCCGGGGCCCAGAATCTCCTGGAACTCCAGGGCCGACCGGGCCGCCTCGTCGAACTTGTCCCGCAGGAGCAGCGAGGGCGGAACCCCGCTGATGCACGCCGACAACCCGATGATCCCCTCGCTGTGCTGGGCCAGCAGCTCGCGGTCGATCCGGGGCTTCCTCCAGAAGCCCTCCAGGTAGGAGAAGGACGATAATTTGACCAGGTTATGGTAGCCCTTCAGATCCTTGGCCAGCAGGACAATATGGTTGGTGGCCTTCTCCCCGGGCTGCAGATTGTTGGCTCCCCGGTCATGGCGGCTCTCGCGCGCGATATAGGCCTCGATCCCGATGATCGGTTTGACCCCCTCGGCCCTCATCTTGTGATAGAAGGAGAGCGCTCCGTAGAGGTTTCCGTGATCGGTGATCGCGACCGCCGGCATCTTGAGTTCGGCCGCCCGCTTGGCCAGCGGCCCGACCTTTATCGCCCCATCGAGCAGACTGTAATCGGTATGCAGATGCAGGTGAACAAACTGTTTATTTTCTCCCATAAGCAAATCATTGTCTTACTTGTTTAAGGTTTAAAGATGGCGCTTATATTAATCATTTGGATGTTTAATTTGCTTAAGCATTAATCCATGTCTTATTCCCATTCGATCGTGCTCGGGGGCTTGGAGCTGATGTCGTAGACCACCCGGTTGATCCCCTTCACTTCGCTGATGATTCGGCTGCCGATTCGTTCAAGTAATTCATGAGGTAGCCGGGCCCAATCTGCCGTCATCCCATCCAAACTCTCTACCGCCCTGATGGCGATGACCTGCTCGTAGGTCCGCAGATCCCCCATCACTCCCACCGTTTTGATTGGCAGGAGGACTGCGAAGGACTGCCATAACTTTCGCGCGAGGCTCGCCCGAGCGATCTCTTGCTGCAAAATGTTATCGGACTCTTGTAATATCCGAATTCGATCCTCATCGACCGGTCCCAGAATCCGGATGGCCAGTCCCGGGCCCGGAAATGGTTGGCGGTCGATCAGCTCGTCGGGCAG
The DNA here is from genome assembly GCA_035280505.1 of Blastocatellia bacterium. GTDB lineage: Bacteria > Acidobacteriota > Blastocatellia > RBC074 > RBC074 > JAKEHZ01. The sequence goes on from DATEFT010000264.1 coordinate 1,274, forward strand.
CCCCAGCTCTCGTCCCACCTCTCGGACTTCATCTTTAAAGAGTTCTCTGAGGGGTTCGACCAGGGTCAGCCGGAGACTCTCGGGGAGCCCTCCCACATTATGGTGGCTCTTGATCACGGATGAGGGGCCCCTCACCGATTGCGATTCGATGACGTCCGGGTAGAGTGTGCCCTGCACCAGAAAGTCGATCCGGCCCAGCCTGGCCGCCTCCTCCTGGAAGACCTCCACGAATTCGCGGCCGATTATTTTGCGCTTCCGTTCAGGATCGGCCTCGCCCCGGAGAGCGGTCAGGAAACGCTCGCCGGCGGCGATCCCCTTGACCTTCAACCCGCCGTAGTCGCTGAACGATTTCAGGACTTGCTCGAACTCCCCTTTTCTGAGAAGTCCGTTATCGACGAAGAGGCAGGTCAGATTCTCGCCGATCGCCCTCGCGACCAGCGCCGCGGCCACCGCCGAATCGACCCCGCCGGAGAGACCGCAGACGGCATGTCCCTGGCCGATCTGGTCTCGAATCCGCTCGACCGCCGCTTCTATAAAGGATGCGGTCGACCAGTCCCCGGAACATCCGCAGATCTCCCTCAAGAAGTTGTTGAGGATCTTCTTTCCATCCGGGGTGTGAGCGACCTCCGGGTGAAACTGCAGGCCATAGATCTGCCGATCCGGATCTTCCACCGCGCCGAGAGCGCTCCCGGACTCCGCGATCAGGCGGAATCCCCGGGGTGGTCTGGTCACGTCGTCCCCATGGCTCATCCAGACCGGAAATTCAGCCGGAACGCCCGACCAGAGCCGGCTCTCACCATTGATCCGGATCCGCGCGGCGCCGTATTCGCGCCGGGGCGAGGGATCGACCTTCCCTCCCAGAAAGTGGCTGATCAGTTGGAATCCATAGCAGATCCCCAGAATCGGGGTGCCCTCTCTTCCCAACTCGATGATCTGAGGGTCGCAGTGCGGTGCGCCCTCTTCATAGACCGAAGAGGGGCCGCCCGAGAGGATGATTCCGACGGGTTTGAGGGCTCGCAGCTTCTCCAGTGGGATATTGAAGGGATGAATCTCGCAATAGATGCCCAGCTCTCGAATGCGTCGCGCAATCAGTTGAGTATATTGTGATCCAAAGTCGAGAATGACTACGGTCTCGAAAGAAGTTGACAAAAGAGCGCTCCTTCCAGAAGTCGGGATTGATGAGTAGAATGATCGGTTTAAGACGGAGTATACGCGAGAGGGTGCCAGGTCACAAATGAGATGGATCTCGAAAAGCCGCCTGTGGGCGACCGGCTTCTCGGCGATCTGGAGTTCGAGAGGCAAACCGCGAAAGACGCTAAATCATCAATCTTTCGCGTCTTTCGCGGTCAATCCTGAAATCGGTACTAGCGCTCGATCGAGGCCGGCGAATCATCGACCTTGGGCATCGGTCTTCGCAGGCGATTGATGAATCCCCAGAGTTTCAGCAGCGGACCGTGGATGACGTAGAGGGAGACCAGTCCCAGCAACAGCCATTGGGAATAGAACCAGATTCCGGCCACCATCAGCGAGAGTAACGGCAGAGTGATGAACGGTTTATTGCTCCGCAGGCTGACGTTCTTGAAGCTGGCATACCGGACCGTGCTGACCATCAGAATCGCCAGCGCCGTCATGCCCGCCAGCAATAGCCAGCTATAGCGTTGCAGCAACTCACCCTCAAATGACGGCAGCGGAACCGGGGCGAAGTGGACGATCGAGGCCAACATCCCGGCGGCCGCCGGGATGGGCAGACCGACGAAATATCGTTTATCGAGTTTCGGCGTGTTCGCCCCCTGGGAGAAGCGCGGGGCTCTGGCCATGACGTTGAAGCGGGCCAGGCGCAGCGCCCCGCAGATCAGAAAGAAGAACGAGATGCCCCAGGCGAAACGTTCCAGCCCCGGAGTCGAGCCATAGCCCCAGGTATAGGCCAGGATCGCGGGCCCGATTCCGAACGAGAGGACATCGGCGATGCTGTCCAGTTCGACTCCGAACTCGCTCGTGGTCTTGGTCATGCGGGCGATGTTACCGTCCAGACTGTCGAGCAGCACGGCAAACCCGATCGCGCGGGCCGCGTTATCGAACAGCAGCGTGGCATCCGTCGAGGGCAGCAGTTGGTATCCCTTGATCGAACTGATCACGGCGTAGAAGCCGCATAGGATATTCCCGATCGTAAAGGCGCTGGGAATAATGTAGATTCCACGTCTGATCCCACGTCGCTGAGGATTTACTTGAAGTTCGTCACGATCCTCGCTCATATCTTACCTCAGTAAAAGCCCTCTCTCGCCGAGAGACGGCCTCAGTTGCAAGGCGGCGCGAGGCCGCCCCAGAGTATTGTTTTTGCTCTTTGGTGATGAAGAGATAAATGAAGATCCCGAGTTCAATACGTTAACTCTTCCCATTCGGTAAATCTTTAAAGGGGTGACGTCATCGGCGCCGTTACTGGTTCACCTTTCCGATGATCGAGGTTCCGCCCTTCACCCGATCTCCCTTCTTGACCAGCACCGTCACCTGTGGCGGCAACAAGACATCGACCCTCGAGCCGAACTTGATCAACCCGACTCTCTCGCCCAGTCGGACCTGATCCCCGTTACTCTTCCAGAAGACGATCCGCCTCGCGATCAATCCGGCGATCTGCTTGAAGATGACCTTCACGTATCGGTTCTCGACCGTCACGACGTTCTGCTCATTCTCGATCGAGGCCCGCTGTTTGGTCGCGATCAAAAATCGCCCCGGCCGGTACTCGGTCTTCAAGATCTGGCCGGCCAGCGGCGAACGATTGACATGCACATCGAAGATCGAAAGAAAGATGCTGATCAGGGTTCCGCCATCGCTCTCCGCCGGGTCCGCGGGTCTGACCACCACCACCAGGCCGTCCGCCGGTGAGACCACCGTCCTCTCGTCGCCGGGGCTCTCGCGTTCCGGATCGCGAAAGAAGAAGGCCACGAATAGTGCTAAGAACAGCAAGACCGCCGCGGCCACGTAGAATCCCGGTGCTACCAACCACCCCAGCAGCAGGCAGAGTCCTCCCAGAAGAGCCGGTGGTATTACATAAGGATAGGCATCATGAAGCACTTGATATTTTTCCTATAAGAGATAGATCGTTGTTGGTTTGTCTTTCCGTCAGGCTCGCTCGAGCCCGGGTCTGATCGGTCTTCATTCCTCTCGGTCTTCATCCTCTGCATGAATTCTGATGCTTGAACTCCGCTCGTCTCCCCTCGCGTTCGGCCGGAGTGCCGGAGCATTGGAGGTCATGCGTTCCCTTCCCCTTTACCTCCTCGGTCGTCTCTTCGGTTCCACCGGAGGCCGCCTCTTCGGCTCCATCAGAATGTTATCAGACCCATTATCTTAGGTCGAGGAGTCGATCGCGTGATCGGTCTCTCGAAGAACTTATCGACAAATTATATGATTAATCAAGATCACTGGACCATCACCTGGTGTCCATAAAGAGAATGGGAACACCCTCGTGTTCCCATTCTCTCGGCTATTCAATTTTCTTATTTCTTCACGCTGGAAACCAAACTTGAAGGTCTAATGAGACATCACGCTGGTCTTGAATTTCCGGGCAATGATCTCCATTTGATCTTTAAGGAGCAACTTTTTCTTCTTCAGTATTGTCTCTTCAAGTTGTTCATCGTTATTGGGATAATGGATTGAAGCGAGTTCGCTCAATCTGGCCTCGTATTTGCGATGCTCGTTAACCAATTCACGGTATTGTTCATTGTGGGCAAACAGGTAGTCTTTCAGTGCTGCCTCACTACTAGCTAGAACGCTCATTGGCTTATCCTCCTTAGCTGAAAAGCTGCCATTGTTGTTTAGGTTTCCGAATAGGCGTCTTGCTA
>DATEFT010000265.1:0-8117 GCA_035280505.1 Blastocatellia bacterium
TTGGCCTCGATGGCGTCCCGGACCGACTCGATCGCCGGGATCAGATCTCTCTCCAGCCGTTCCGCGGCCGCGATGTGCATGGCGGTCGGAAAAGCATCATTAGAGGATTGCGACAGATTGACATGGTCGTTCGGATGGATCGGATCTTTGGATCCGATCGCCCCGCCGGCCAGTTCGATCGCGCGGTTGGCGATAACCTCATTCACATTCATGTTGGTCTGGGTGCCGCTTCCCGTCTGCCAGACTCGCAAGGGGAAGTGATCGCGGAGCCGCCCCTCGATCACTTCGTCGGCGGCCGCCACGATCAGGCCAGCCCGCGCCTCGGACAATCGTCCGAGCTCCAGGTTGACGAGGGCGGCCGCCTTCTTGAGCAGCCCGAAACCGCGGATCAGTTCCGGCGGCATCAGATCCGACCCGATCTTGAAATAGGTCAGCGACCGTTGGGTTTGTGCGCCCCAATAGACCCGGGCCGGCACCTCGATCGGGCCCATGCTGTCGGTCTCGATTCGTGTCTCGTTCCGTTCTTCCATGGCTTGATCGGCAACTGCAAACAAAAAACTAAAGACTGAAAACTAGAATCGTTTCATTTAATCGCATCTCGTGCCTCTCCCATTGTACATTCCGGACATAAAATGTGATTATCCTGCTAACATCAAGGCATTTCCATGAAAGCCGGACGAGCCGCGCACGAGGATGAGCGGCCGAGGGGGCGAATTCGAATTCAAAATTACGGAGGCAAGTCAACTATGAAATCAGGTTTGAGCCGCAATCAGATTGTTATCATGGTCTTACTGTTATTGGTGATGGGCGGGTTGTCATGTAAAACCGGCGCCAGTGGCGACAAGAAGATCCGCCTGGCCTTTGTCACCAACAACACCGCGAACTTCTGGACGATCGCTCGCAAAGGTACGGAGAAGGCGGATGCCGAGTTGCCGAACGTTGAGGTTGAGTTCCGACTCAATCCCGATGCCACCGCGGCTGAACAGCAGCGGGTCGTCGACGATCTGTTGGCGAAGGGCGTGGCCGGCATGGCGATCAGCCCGGTCGATCCGAAGAATCAGGTCCAGATGATCAATCGTGCGGCGGGCCAGTCCCTGGTCTTCACCCAGGACAGCGATGCGGTCGACAGCAATCGAGCCTGTTACATCGGCACCGACAACGTGGCCGCCGGGAAACAGGCGGGCGAACTGATCAAAGAGGCGCTGCCGCAGGGCGGCAACATCATGATCTTCGTCGGCGTCCTCGATGCGCAGAACGCCCAGGAGCGCTATAAAGGAATTCAGCAGGCGCTGGAAGGCTCGAACGTCAAGATTTTGAGTGTCCTGACCGATAATACCGACAGCGTGCGGGCCAAATCGAATGCGGCCGACACCCTGGTCAAATATCCGGACATCGCGGCTCTGGTCGGCCTGTGGTCCTACAACGGCCCGGCGATCCTGGGCGCGGTCAAAGAGGCGGATAAGGTCGGCAAGGTCAAGATCATCTGCTTCGACGAAGACGACGAGACCCTGACCGGAGTCAAGGACGGCGCGATCTATGCGACCGTTGTGCAACAGCCCTTCCTGTTTGGTTACCAGTCGATCCAGTTGATGGCCAAGGTCGTCAGCGGCGACCGTTCGGAAATTCCGGCCAGCAAACAGATCTTCATCCCGACCCTGGCGATTAAGAAGGACAAGGTCGACGACTTCATCACCGAGATCAATAAACTACGCGGGCGCAGTTGAGTGGCGCAGGCGGCAAATTCGCAATCCTTACAGGAGATCAGAAGATGGTAACTAACTTACTAGCTTATCTGAGTACGGATAGTTTGGCCGCGCCGTTGTCCCCGGAAGAGGCGAGCGCGGTGGCTGAATTTTTAAGCGGGCCGACCGAACAACAGGTCTACCCGCATTCAATCGTTGCCACGGGTCACGCTCTCTTCTTTCAGTCAGGAAGTGGCAGCAAAAAATCTCTGAATGTGATCTCCGCCGATGAATCGCTCCTCAACCGGTTCGAGGGCGTCAAGCTCGACGTCTGGTTGAGCGATCAGGAGATGTCTCTGAAGGTCTGCGGCACGACTCCGGCCAATGCCGAGGCGCTGCGGGCGATCTTGCCTTTTCTCGTTCCTCAAACTCTCGGCCTGTTGAAATCGGCCGGTTGCGGCGACCGGTTGGGGCTGGCCACGCCCGGGCATATTCGAGCGATTCGTCATTCAACGATGGCGCCGATTCTGGCCCAGCAATCGATCCGCGAGAATGCGCGCACGGGCCGCACTCCGCAAGAGGTCATGGACGATGCCCTGTGGGGGATCTTTCAGGAAGGTTGGCGAGGCGGGTTCGGCGCCGATGCGGATCATCTCAAGAATACCGCCGACATCGATTCGTGCGCGGCGGCCGGCTTCACCTTCTATACGATCGATCCGGGTGAGCACGTCGACAACGAGGCCAACACGGCCCCGGCGGATGTCCTGCGCGAGAAGGTCCTGGCCCTCTCCTGGGCTGAACTGGAGACGAGCTGGACCGACACGCAATCCCGGTTCGCGAGGTCCCTGGATCTCGGCGAGTTCAAGCTGACGCTCAGCGAGGAGGACCTGCTGCGCGCCGCCGCCAAGTACGGTCGGGTCGTGGCCCACACGGTCAAGATGTACCGCCACCTCGAGCAGGTCATGGGCGGAAAATCGTTCGAGCTGGAGATGAGCGTCGACGAGACCGAGACCGTCACGACGCTGGCGGAGCACGTCTACATCGCCACCGAACTCCGGCGGCTTGGAGTGAAATGGGTGAGCCTGGCGCCGCGCTATGTCGGCACGTTCGAGAAGGGCGTCGATTATATCGGCGATCTGGCGGAGTTCGAACGATCGTTCGCTCAGCACCTGGCGGTCTCTCAGGCGTTGGGGCCGTACAAGCTCAGTCTCCATTCCGGCTCGGATAAGTTCACCGTCTATCCGATCGTCTCGCGGATCGCGGGAGAGCTGGTCCACTTGAAGACGGCCGGGACCAGCTATCTGGAGGCTCTCCGCGCGATCGGCCAGGTCCGGCCGGCGCTCTTCCGCGAGATCGCCGCCTTCGCCAGCGAACGCTATCCGATCGATCGCGCGAGCTATCACGTCTCGGCGGAGGTGGATCGGATGCCGAAAGTCGCGGCTCTGGCCGACGACGAGTTGACCCGGCTCCTCGACGATTTCCATGCGCGCGAGATCCTGCACGTGACCTTCGGTTCCGTGCTCCATCATCCCGATCTTCGCGAGCCGTTCTTCAATGCGTTGCGCGAAGACGAAGAGGTCTACTACGGGATGCTCGAAACGCACTTCGGCCGGCATTTCGCGCCGTTCGGTGAGGCCCGGAAACAGTCCGGAGATTGAGTCCTCGGTGGACGAAGTGCCGAGTCCTTTTTCTTCAACCGCGGAATACGCGAAATACGCGGAATCGATGATCTTTCGCGTGTTCCGCGGGTTCCGCGGTTTCTATTTCGCGGTCGATCATGAACACTTCAAGTGACGCTCATCAAAGTAAACTATGAATCTTACCGAATTAACCAAGATGTATGACTTTTCCGGCCGCTCGGTGGTGGTTACGGGCGGCACCGGCGTCTTGTGCGCCGCCATGGTCAAAGCGCTGGTCGGTTGCGGCGCGAACGTCGCCATCCTGGCCCGCCAGATGGAGAAGAGCGCCGCCCTGGTCGAGCAGGCGTCGGGACCGGGGAAGGCGATCAGCGTGCAGGGCGACGTGCTGGATCCCGAGAGCCTGAAGGTTGCCACCCGAACCATCCTCGATCATTTCGGCCGGATCGACAACCTGATCAATGGGGCCGGCGGCAATGCTCCGCAAGCCACGACCCGGCCGGATCTGAGCTTCTTCGATCTGCCGGAAGAGGCGCTGCGTTTTGTGATCGATCTGAATATTCTCGGCACGATTCTGCCGTGCCAGATCCTCGGGCGGCAGATGGCGGAGCAGGGCGAGGGGGTGATCCTCAATGTCTCCTCGATGAGCGCGTACCGCCCGTTGACGCGCGTCATCGGATACTCCCTGGCCAAGGCCGGAATCAGCAACTTCACCCAATGGCTGTCGGTGCACGTCGCCCAGCAGTATTCGCCCCGGATCCGCGTCAATGCGATCGCCCCCGGATTCTTCGTCAGCGAACAGAACCGCAAATTGTTGATCGACCCGGAGACCGGAGAGTTGACGGCCCGCGGCCAGAGCATCATCGGGCATACGCCGATGGGCCGCTTCGGCGAGCCGGAGGACCTGCTCGGTGCGGTCCTGTGGCTCCTGTCGCCGGCTTCCGCGTTCGTGACCGGGATCGTCGTTCCGGTGGACGGCGGGTTCTCGGCCTTCGGCGGCGTTTAGAAAAGATCAGGCAACGAGAGGGAGTAACATGTTGATAGGTACTGGTTCGACCGAGAGGTTTCTGGTCGAGACCGAAATCCGCGAGTTGATGGCCGCCGCCCTGTCGCAGGCCGAACTCGACGGCCGGCGGGTCATCATTATCATTCCGGACAGCACTCGCACGGCGCCGATGCCTCAGATGTTTCGGCTCTTCCATGAATTGCTGGGCGGGCGCGTCGCCCGTCTCGACTATCTGATCGCGCTCGGAACTCACCAACCGATGAGCGAGGAGCAGATCAACCGGCATCTGGGGCTGACCGCGGAGGAGCGCGCGGCGAAATATCCGGAGGTGCGGGTCTTCAATCATCGATGGGACCTGCCCGACACCATGATCGATCTCGGAGAGATCTCCGAGCGGGAGATCGAGCAGATCAGCGACGGCCGGTTGCGGCAATCGGTGCGGGTCCGGTTGAATAAGCTGATCTTCGATTACGATCAGATTATCATCTGCGGACCCACCTTCCCGCATGAGGTCGTCGGGTTCTCCGGGGGGAACAAGTACTTCTTTCCGGGCATCAGCGGACCCGAAGTCATCAACTTCTCGCATTGGCTCGGAGCCGTCATCACGAGTTACGACCTGATCGGGACCAAACATACGCCGGTGCGCCGCGTCATCGACCGTGCCGCCTCGATGATCGATCGGCCGAAGCTCTGTTTCAGCATGGTGGTCAAAGGGGAGTCGCTGGCGGGGCTCTATATCGGCCGGCCGGAAGAGGCCTGGGAAGCGGCGTCCGACCTGTCGTCCCAACTGCACATCGTCTGGGTCGACCGGCCCTATCAGCGGGTCTTGTCGGTGATGCCGAGATTGTATGACGACATCTGGACCGGTTCGAAAGGGATGTATAAGCTGGAGCCCGCGGTGGCCGACGGCGGCGAGGTCATTATCTATGCGCCGCATATCGACGAGATCAGTTACACCCACGGCACAATTCTGGACGAAATCGGTTATCATGTCCGCGACTACTTCGTGAAACAGTGGGATCGATTCAAACATCATTCCTGGGGAGTGATCGCCCACAGCACGCACCTGAGGGGGCTCGGCTCTTACGATGCCGAGACCGGCGTCGAGGTGCCGCGCATCAACGTCACGCTGGCGACGGCCATTCCCGAAGAACGGTGCCGCCAGGTCAATCTCGGATATCTCGATCCGCAGACGATCGATCTCGAGGAATGGAAGGGACGGGAAGCGGAGGGCCTCCTGCTGGTTCCGAAGGCGGGCGAAATGTTGTATCGCCTGAAGCCCAAGGCTGCTCTGAAATCCGGAGGGTAGATGGAATCGACCGACTCGAATCGTCAAATCGTTCGCGGCGCCTGTCCGCATGATTGCCCGGATACCTGTGCGCTGGTGATCACCGTCCAGAACGGAGAAGCGATCAAGGTGGCGGGTGCCGAAGACCATCCCACGACCAACGGTTTCCTGTGCACCAAGGTCAATCGCTACCTGGAGCGCACCTACAGCCCGCAGCGCGTGTTGTACCCGATGAAGCGAGTGGGAGAGAAGGGGAAAGGGCTCTTCACGCGCATCTCGTGGGACGAAGCGCTCGACACGATCGCCGCGAAGTACCGGGAACTGGCCGCTGACGATCCTCAATCGATCCAGCCCTACAGCTATGCGGGAACCATGGGCCTGGTGCAGGGCGAATCGATGGATCGCCGGTTTTTTCAGAGACTGGGCGCCTCGTTGCTCGATCGAACGATCTGCGCCACCGCCGGCGTCACCGGTTACCGGGCGACCATCGGTTTGACCATCGGGACCGACCCGGAACGGTTCAGCGAATCCCGGCTGATTCTGATCTGGGGATCGAATCCGATCACCTCCAACGTCCATCTGTGGCCCCAGATCGTCGAGGCCCGGCGTCGAGGCGCGAAGGTGATCGCCATCGATCCGTACCGCAGTTTGACGGCTGAAAAATGCGATCAACACCTGGCCCTGCTGCCGGGGACCGACGGCGCGCTCGCCCTGGCGATGATGCAGGTCATCGTCAAGGAGAACCTGATCGATCGCGACTACATCGAGCGTTACACCCTGGGTTACGAGCTGTTGCGTGAACGGGTGATGGAGTATCCGCCCTCGCGGGTGGCCACGATGACGGGGCTCAGCGAAGAGACCATCGTCACGCTGGCGCGTGAGTACGCGACGACCAAACCCGCGGTGATCCGGTTGAACTACGGGATGCAGCGCCACGCCGGAGGAGGCATGGCCGTCCGCACGGTGGCGTGTCTGCCGGCGCTGATCGGGGCCTGGCGCGAGGCGGCGGGCGGCGCGTTGCTTTCGACCTCGGGGACCTTCGGGATCAATACCGACGCGCTGCAGCGCCCGGATCTGATCTGGAACAATCCCCGGACCATCAATATGTCCGCGATCGGCGACGCGCTTCTGGGCTATCAGCGGGTGCAGCGGCCCCATCTGAGAGACGCCCCGGAAGAGACGCTCGAACCGCTGGATCCGCCGGTCCGCGCGATCTATGTCTATAACTCCAACCCGGTGGCCGTCGCCCCCGATTCGGGCCGGGTCATCGCCGGGTTCAAGCGCGAAGACCTGTTCACCGTCGTCCACGAGATCTTCCAGACCGATACGGCCGATTATGCCGACATTCTGTTGCCGGCCACGACCCAACTGGAACAGTTCGACATCCACAAGCCCTATGGGCATCTCTACCTGTTGGTGAACAACCCGGCGATTGCGCCGCTGGGCGAGGCCAAACCGAACAGCGAGGTCTTCCGGCTGCTGGCGGAGCGGATGGGATTCACCGAAGATTACTTCCAGGATTCCGATGAGGAGCTGGCGCGGCAGGCCATCAGCGGCGAGAACCCCCGGCTGCAGGGGATCGATTTCGATCGGTTGAAGGAGCAGGGGTGGGCGCGGTTGAACGTGCCCGCCACCTTCGCGCCCTTCGCCGAAGGGAACTTTCCGACCCCTTCGGGAAAGTGCGAGTTCTTCAGTGAGACCCTGGCGAAACAGGGGATCGACCCGTTGCCGACCTATATTCCGCCGCGTGAATCGGTACAGTCCGCGCCGGAGCTGGGGCGCAGGTATCCGCTGGCGATCATCTCCCCGCCGGCCCATAATTTCTTGAACTCCAGCTTCGCGAACCTGCCGACTTTTATCAAAGCCGAGAAAGAGCCGCGCCTGGAGCTGCATCCGCTGGATGCGGCCTCGCGGGGGATCGGGAATGGCGATCGCGTCCGCGTCTTCAACGACCGGGGTGAATTCAAACTCAAAGCCGTGCTGACCGATAAGGCACGCATCGGTGTGGTCGTGGCTCCGTCCGTCTGGTGGAAGAAACTCACCCTGGACGGAGGGAACGCCAACGATGTGACTTCACAGGCCCTCACCGACCTGGGCGCGGCCGCGACCTTCTATGATGCGCTGGTCGAGGTCGAGAAGATCGTTTGACGTTTGTTAACATAACTTTCCTCAAGGTTGAGGTGCTATGTAGTCGATTTCGCAAGTTGATGAAGGCAACATGGAGCAGGGTGATGAGAGAATACGAAACCGGCGAGGTCTGCGAAATGGGTGAGGAGGCTGACAGATCGCATTAGTTTCGCCTGTTTCGCCTTCTCTCTTAACGCTATTTCACTCAACGACTTATGTGCTCAGCGCATTTGCATAAACCCTTCCACGTCGTATAAATTGCCAATTTCAACCGCCTAAATTTATGTCTTCGGAGAGAGGTCAATGATAGATCAAGATCAGACAACAGAAGTTCGTCAGAATGATCGTCGCTCATTCTTAGGTATCGTCAGCGGATT
>DATEFT010000266.1:0-5633 GCA_035280505.1 Blastocatellia bacterium
GGATCGACAAAACATACAAGGACCGGCAGAGTTACTATGCCGAAGGCGACCGCATCTTTTTCAAACGCGGGCTAGGCAATCCGCGAAACAGCGTGGTCCTGCCCGCGGGCTATGAGATCGTCTCGTCGTCCGTCGCGACGCAAGTGATTCCGGAACCGGATGGCCGTTTGAGGCTCGCTTTCGTTAACCCGGGCAGCGGCGGTCAATTGGAAGCAGGGATCGTCGCTCGCCGGCTGCCGGCGCCGCCGCCAAAGGTCGAGAAGCGTTCCGAGCGCAAACCGGCGCCCCCGTCCTCCGGGCAGCCGGCCGCGATGACTCAAAAGATGGAGATCGTTGAGCGCGCCAATCAGGATCGCGAGATCCTCTATGAGCTGTCCGAGCCTCCTTCGCATGCCTTCCGCATCACGCACGACTACACCGAACGTCGCGAGGGCGTAAAGCACTATTTCAACGTCGTCCGCGCCGGCAGCCGGGCCTCCGATCCGGAGAGCATCGACCTCGACAGCGGCGAGAGTCTGAAATGGGAGATCCTGACGGGCAAACAGATCAAAGAGCGCAAGCTTTCATTGCCCGACGTCAAGGACGACGCCGAAGTGGTCGTCACCTTCCTGGCGCGCCCCGTGGCCAAGGAGACCTCGACGCGGTTGCGGCTCAAGGAGACCTACACCGACCCGAAGAGTTGTTACCTGGATGGCGATGAACTGGTCTGGGATCGAAGCTTCGGACGGTTGCGCAACACGATCGCGCTTCCAGCGGGCTGGTATCTGACGGGGCTCGAATCGCCCGCCACGATTCAAACCATGCCGGATGGACGCCTTTCGGTCTACATCGTCAATCCTCGCAACGATGAGGTCCGAGTCTATTTGCGGGCGCGCCGCCGCCCCGCCCGCTGATGGGGGCGGATGGCTCTGAGGGCTGATTCCGTTCAACACGGCCGAAGTCGCGGAATCCGCCCTCACCGGCGGTCAGCCATCCGCTTTCACTCTTCATAACTTTGTTGCATAATACAGCAATATCTCAGCGAGTTAATTGCAATAAAAAGCAATTTTTGCGAGAATATATCGCAGTATGAGGCGATAAAACTATCTTTGGCTTCTAATAAAACGGCATGACACAGAGAGGAAGAAAAGGACGGCTGCGGAGAATGGAACTGGATCGGCTCTTCGAGCGGGTTCGGCCGCTGCAACTTGCCCCGCCCAGAAAAGGGTGGATCGCCGACATTCGCGAATCGCTCGGCATGACCGGCAGGGATTTCGCGCGGCGACTCGGCATCGGGCCCAGTTCCGCCAAGCGGCTCGAGCAATCCGAAGCCAGACGCTCCATTACGCTTGAATCCCTCGATCGCGCGGCGGCGGCGCTCGGCTGTCGCGTGGCCTATGTGCTCATTCCCGATCAGCCGTTGGAAGAGACCGTTCGCGCGCGCGCCGCAACTCTGGTCGATCGTCTTCAGGCGCCGGTCGCTCACTCCATGGCGCTCGAGGATCAGACTTCCGACCAACAGTCGAGTCACGATCGGCGAGAGATCATGATCGACGAGTTGATCTCCAACCTCGATCCGGATCTGTGGAGGGATGGTCGATGAATCTGATCTATCCGCCTGGCGCGACCCCGCTCGATCCCAATGAGATCGACGGTCTCATTCCGAACATTCGGCTGCAGTCCGAGCTCAACGCCCGCGAGGAGGACAACATTATCCGGTGCCGGCGCTGGGCCCTCGCCCCGCGCAGCCGGCGGCTCCGAAACGATCTGCTCTCGGCCGCGGGGCTCAAACTCCTTCATCGAAAGATGTTCGGCGAGGTCTGGAAATGGGCGGGCTCTTTTCGCTTCACCGAGAAGAACATCGGCGTGCTCGCTTATCAAATCACGCCTCAACTCCACAATCTCTGCGAGGACGTTAAGGCGCAACTCGCGCACCGGAGTTACCCGCTCGACGAGTGCGCCGTTCGTTTCCATCACCGGCTGACGCTGATTCATCCCTTTCCCAACGGCAACGGGCGCCATGCGCGCCTCGCCTGCGATCTGTTGCTGCGGTTCAACGGCGCCGAGGAGTTCACCTGGGGCCGAATCAATTTGACCGAGTCCTCGACCGTCAGAAGAGTCTATATCGACTCGCTCCGGCAGGCCGATGGCGGCGACCATGCTCCGCTTCTCCATTTCGCGAGATCATGATCCGGGGATGGCGAAACCAGCGGCCGCCAGGCCTCACTCATTCCGTAAAGCCGCCATTGGATCGATCCGTGTGGCGCGGCGCGCCGGCGCAATCAACAGGACGACCCCGACGAAGGCCATCAAGAGCCGCAGTGAGAGTGAGAATTGCTCACGAAGGTAGGAAATCCCCTTGCCCGCGGGCGTCAGCTCAATGCCGGCCCGCTGCAGATCCTGGATTCGCTCGGGTGAAGGCTGTGCACCAGCCCATGCTTGCAATGACTGTTTGAAGAGCAGATTGACCGCGGCGCCCGCCTGCTCGATGGTCACCCCGCTCTTCAACCTGGCAATTAGATTGAGGCACTGAAATGATGGCTCGTTCCGCCCTTTCCAGTGAGATGGCGGCATCTGTGCTTCCATTGCCAGCGGCACCCAGAAGTCCGGCGTATGACCCACCCGCGTGCCGAAAAATTCGGCCGGCGCGACGCCGACGATGGTGTAAGCCGTCCGGTCGATCGTGATGGTTCTCCCGATGACCGTTGGGTCGCCGCCCAGCCGGCGTTCCCACCAGGCGTGGCTCACGACGGCGACCGGATGTCCGCCCGGGGTCTGATCGTCCGCCTCGGTCAAGGTCCGCCCGAGACCGGGATGGACATCCAACATCGGGAAATAGGTGCCGGAGACCATCTGTACCTCGAACTGCTCCATCTCGCCGCTCGTTCCGCCGGCATCGACCGCGCCATGTACCTTCCAGACCACGCTCAGGTACGCCGCCACCTCGGAAAAGACCTCGTTGCGCCGCCGGACTTCCTGATAAAACGGATAAGAGAAGAGCTCCCAGCTTTGGTTTGGGAAGTTGTCGGTCACTCCTCCCCATTTGTTACTGCCGAAAAGCACCAACTGTTCGGGCTCCCGGACCGGCAGCGACTTGAGCAACACCACGTCCAGCAGACTGAAGATTGCGGTATTAGCCCCGATGCCCAGCGCCAGCGAGAGCACGACGATTAGAGTGAAGCCCGGTTGCTTGAGCAAGATTCGTAATCCATAACGCAAGTCCTGAAACATTTCATCCTCCAGTCAGTCTGGCAGTCAGTCTGGCAGTCAGTCTGGCAGTCGGTCTGGCAGTCGGTCTGGCAGTCGGTCTGGCGCGCCGTGCTGAGTATCATCGGAACCGAGCAAAGAAATGCCAATCTGCCGGTGCACATTCGATGGCCAGTTCTACTCAGAAAGTATGGGAAAGCTCGGACAGTATACTGGTGAGGGACTTTTTTCGAGAGCGCTGGCCTTGAAGATCTGCGCTCTCGCGGGAGATAAATCTATCTTAATGTTTTCATCCTTTTCTCGTTTGATTGCTGAGCAGAGGGTGGTTTCGGCACAGGGGGCCTGTGCCGAAACTCTCGATGGTTCAGGACTTGATTCATGGTCGTCCTTAATGGCTGGGCTGAGGTATTGACAACGGGTGCACTTTACCGCGAGCGGGGGCCGAGCAGCGTGCCCTTTTCCGAATTCCGAAAAGGGCACGCTGCTCGAACCGGAATTTCCGAAAGAGACACGCTCGCCCATGGACAGATCTGGTATTGCTTGGCCATACTATGCGAGCACATTGCTTTACAACTCAGAAATTCCGAACGAAGCCTCAAGCAGTGGTGAGCGCGGAGACAAGTGCCGATGGAAGAGAAGCTGCGCCGGGCTCTGCAACTCGCATATTTCATCCTCAGAGAAGAACAGGCGTCCTTGCGTGTCACGCGGGAGGCCGTCTCGGCGCTCGAGGTGACGCTCGTTCGGCAGGACAAAAGGATCCATTATCTGCCGGTGCATCGCACGAAGATCAGTCTGGGCGAGTGGCAGATGCTGCAGCGCCTGGTCTATATCGCCGCCGAAACGGAAGAGCGGCGGCAAGAAGCGGAGGGCATCACGGAGTCCCGGCTGGTGATGCATTACCTCAAACACCTGGTCCATCTCACCCTCTGCCGCAATTCATTCTTTGTGGCGTTGGGGCTGAGCCGTTTCATCTACAATTACACGACGGCCGAGACCGCCCAGATCCACGAACTGGTCGTGCAGGATCCGGACCGGGGGCGCGACGATTCGTACTACCGCCGGCGCAAAGCGCAGCTCATGCGGGAGTTGCAAGCGCGGTTCGGCCCGCTTCTGACTGTCCAGCGCGGCGCGCGCGGCGAAGATCGTTTCCAGGCGGAGTCCGACCCGCAACGCCACCTCGCCTGGGTCAGGGAGTGTTTGTTTGAGTTCACCCCGTGGGAGACTCGCTGTCATCTGCCTCCCGCCTTTGACCCGTATACGGACGAACTGCCTCCGCTGCGTTTTGACGGAGGCGACCCGGACGGCGAACACCAGGTTGAAATTCGCCGAATGCATGCCTTGCTGCATCCCGACTGTTTCGAACGGCTGCTCGCGGCGCTGCATCTGGACGCGCCGACCCAGCGCCTGGAACTCCCCCAATTTCAGTTGCGCGATCAGCAGCCGCCCACGGCGCCGCACGACGGGCAACCTCCCACGGTGCGGTTGAGCGAGGAAGCTATGCAGAACCTCAAAGAATCCGTGATTCAAGAACGTCAACGCCGCCGGCGTTTCTCGCCCGCCTGGCTGCGGATCGTCGTCGATGGAGCGGAGCGCGCGCGCTGGCCCTGGTTGCCCAACCAGCCGGGACAACTCGACATTGCGCCCGCCGACAAGTTGATCGAAATTTACGGCCATCGGGACGGCGAAGACGTGCGGCTGCTCGTGCACCTGCTGAGTTATGATCTCGACGATCGGCCGCGGCCCGTCACCGCCGCAATCACGCTGGAGAGCGGTCGGCAACTGCGCCTGACCATCGAACCGCGAATCGACCCTGATGAAGAGGCCGCGGTCGCGACCCTGGTGGTGAGCTGCGGCCAGACGGCCCCGCTGCGCGCTCTGCGATGGTGGTGGCGCCGGCAACTCCAATGGCTCATCAATCCCGAGCAGCGCCGGTTCTGGCGGCCGGCGCTGGCTTTCGCGGTGGTGGCCCTGTTCGGCGCGGCCACGATCTATTCATTTCGTGGCCGGCAAACCGGGACCGGAGGCGACCTCGCGCGTCAGGCCTCCCCGGCGCCGCCGGTTATTCGCACGGAGCCGGACGCGCTCAAGACTCCGGACTCGACCGTCACTCCGGCCCGGGGGCCACTCACGCCCACGACGCCGCCCGCCGACGAGGTCATCGCCATGGACCTTCGCCCGCGCGCCGGCGAGCCTCTCACTCGCGGCGAGGTGACCGAAATTGCCGAATTGCCCGCCGCCCGCCGAATTTATCTGGAAGTACGCGGGGCGCGACGCAAAGAGGTGCGCCGACAGCTCCGGCGGCGCCTGCCCGCCGACAACCGATTCAGTCTGACCGACGATGTCGGCGAGGCCGAGGTGGCGCTCATCGCGACGGTCACTTCATCGCGGCCGGATCGGCTCGCCTTGACGGTCCGTTTAACCGATCCTCAAGGAAAAGTGCTCTGGCC
>DATEFT010000267.1:0-13550 GCA_035280505.1 Blastocatellia bacterium
TGCACGATCATCGGGGTTTCAAAAAATATATGGTATGCTCGAAAAGATCAATCGCTTCGGACGAAGCTACACCATAAAAATTATGACAATAATGATCGACACACAAATTCTAGCTTTCACCGGAGTCGCGGCGATCCTGACCATCACGCCCGGACCGGACACCATGCTCGTCATGAGGAACGTTTTGACACGCGGCCAACGAGCCGGTCTGTTGACCATGCTCGGGATCTCCAGTGGATTGTTCATTCATGCCACACTCTCCGGTCTCGGGCTCTCGTGGATCCTCGTGCGATCGGTCACCGCTTTTGAAATAGTCAAAATGCTCGGCGCCTGTTACCTGATAGTGCTCGGTTATCAATCATTGCGGCAGGCATTACGGCAGGCAGACCGCGCCCATCAAGATCCCAGTTCCAACCAGATTGAAGGAGCGGTCGCGCCGGCTCACTGGTCCTGGCGCCGGGCCTTCATGGAAGGAATGCTGAACAACGTGCTCAATCCGAAAGTCGCGGTCTTCTATCTGGCCTTCTTACCGCAGTTCATCAACCCGCAGGATTCGGTGCTCTTCAAGTCGGTGCTGCTGGCGGCGATCCATTTTATCCTCGGGATCGCCTGGCTCTCGATCGTCGTCCTGCTGTTGGGTAAGATCCGCGCCACGCTCGAACGCCCGCGAATCAAGCAGGCGCTCGAGACCCTGACCGGATTGGCCTTGATCGGTTTCGGAGTCAGATTGGCGACCGAACGACGTTGAGAACATTGATCATAGAATTATGAATGGACAAGACAGGAAAGATATTAAACCCGGAATTACCGTCGATATCGTATTGAAGCAGGATCAGCGAACGGGAAGAAGAACGCGGGGGATCGTCAAAGATATTTTGACCAGCTCTCCTCATCACCCGCATGGCATCAAGGTTCGCCTCGTGAGCGGCGAGGTCGGCAGAGTTCAGGAGATCATCGATGAGGGGCAACCTACCAGGAAGTAGCTGAAAAAAAACACTATGAAACCATGGCTGAAACGCAGTTTGATGGTGGTCGCGGTCATCGTCGTGGGGCTGGTGCTCCTGTTGGCCTATACCTTCGTTCCGCAAAAACTGGAGGTGGCGGCCGAGCCGTCCGGCGCATTCGCGGGATCCGGGAAGGTCGCCCCCGACCGGTTGCCGGAGGTGACGCTCTCGATTCTCAAGACCGGCAAGATGCCGGCCCGGCGAGCGTTCTCCTATCGCGGCGGCAGTTGGAGCGAACCGTACGAGAACGGGATGGCCGCGGTTCTGGTCCGGCACCCGCAAGCCACCTTTCTGATCGATGCCGGTTTCGGCAGCCACGTCGATCAGCATTGGCAGACCATTCCCAGGTTGATGCGCGCGCTCTCGACCTACACCGCCGAGACTCCCGCCGCCGTTCAGTTGCGGCAACAGGGCATCACCCAGGACCAGATCCAATTCGTCGTGATCACCCATTCGCACTGGGATCACATCAGCGGTCTGGACGATCTGCCCGGAGTCGAAGTTCGGATGCCGCAATCGGAGCTGCGATTCATTCGCGAGCGAAGGATGCCGGGCCTGATCGACCAGATGATCGATCGGCTGCAGGTCCGCACGTTCGAGTTCAACGACCGGCCCTACGAAAATTTCGAGCGGAGCCTGGACCTCTTCAACGACGGCAGCGTCGTCCTGGTCCCCTTGCCCGGCCACACTTACGGATCGACCGGCGTCTTCGTCAATCTGCATTCGGGCCGTCGCTTCTTCTTCACGGGCGACCTGACCTGGTCACTGGAGGGATTCCAATTGCCGGCGGAGAGACCCTGGCTGGCGCGCCGCCTGGTCGATGACGACGAGGCTGAGGTCCGGCGTTCGATCCTCAAAGTCCATCGGTTGATGCAGCAGTATCCGGACCTGAAAGTGGTCCCCGCACACGATCGCCGGGTCCACGATCAGATCGCGGCGCTGCCCAATCTCGAACGGTGAAAGCTATTCGCCCGCGCTCTCGCTCGCACTCTCGCTTTCGGTCTCGGTCAGGCCGATCTTGAATCGCTCGGCCATGCGATAGATCGTGCGGCGGTCCAGGCCCATGACCCCGGCGGCTTTGGTCCGGCTGCCTCCGACGACCTGCAGGACATGCAGCAGGTAACGCCGTTCGAGTTCATCGAGCGTGGGCAGATCGTCGAAGAGCGCCGAGAGCGGTGAACTCTGGGCGGCGGCCAGCAGTTCGACGGACTGCAGTTTCGGAGGCAGGTCTTCGGGCATGATCTCGGCGCCGCGGGCGTGCAGCGCCGCATGTTCGATCGACGATTCCAGTTCCCGCACATTGCCGGGCCAGTCGTAGGCGACCAGGGTTCTGATCGTCGCCTCCGAGAACTTGAGCCCTCCGCGCCCGGCATTCTCCGCCGCGCCGCGCAGGAACCGCGCCGCCAGCAGCGGGATGTCGCTGCGACGCTCGCGCAGGGCGGGCACCTGCAAGGTCACGACGCTCAGACGATAGAACAGATCTTCGCGAAAGTTCCGAGCTTCGACCTCCTGGTCCAACCGGCGGTTGGTCGCGGCCACGACCCGCGCATCGACCCGGACGTTCTTGGGCGAACCGACGCGGCGAATCTCCTTCTCCTGCAAGGCGCGCAGCAGCTTGACCTGAGTCGCCGGAGAGGTGTCGCCGATCTCGTCGAGAAAGAGGGTCCCGCCCTCGGCCTCCTCCCACAGACCTTTGCGATCCGCGACCGCGCCCGTAAACGAGCCTTTGACGTAACCGAACAGTTCCGATTCGAGCAGGGTTTCGGTCAGCGCTCCGCAGTTGATGGGAACGAACGGAGCCTTGGCGCGGGCGCTGTGCTGATGGATCGAACGCGCGACGAGCTCCTTGCCGGTTCCCGATTCGCCGATGATCAGCACCGTGGACTTCGAGGGCGCGACCCGGGCGATCTGTTTGTAGAGTTCGAGCATCGCCGGCGAACGTCCGACCATGCCCGGGCCTTCGTCCGGCGAGATCGCGAGTTCCGGCTCTTCGGCCTGGGACGACCGGCTGTCGAGCGCGCGCTGGACCATGGCGATCATCTCTTGCGGCTTGAACGGCTTGGAGATGATGTCCCAGGCGCCTTCGCGCGCCGCGGCGATGGCCGTGTCGAGCGTGCCGTAACCGGTCATCAAGATCACCGGACACTGGCGGCGCAACTGCTTCAGCAGATCGATTCCCGACATCTCGGCTTCCAGATTGACATCGCTCAGCAGCAGGTCGAACTTTTCACGCGCCGCCAGGTCCAGCGCCTGAGTCGGAGTCCGCGCCGTCTCGGCCTCCCAGCCCTGCGACTTGAAGAGTTCGCGCAGCAGGCTGCAAGAAGCGCCGTCGTCGTCGATGACCAGAATGCGTTTCATGTCTCTCCCTCCTGATCGGGGCGGCGATCGCCGTTGTGCAGCAGGTCGTGCAACACCCACAGCAGGCGCGCCGCCGTGTAAGGCTTCGATAAAAATTCCTGCGCCCCCAGACCGCGCGCCAGATTCTCTTTGCCGGTCTCGGCCAGCCCGCTGCTGGCGACGATCGGCAGGTGCGGATCCAGGCTTCGCAGCTCCGAGATCACGGCCGCGCCGTCCATAATCGGCATCATCATGTCGGTCAACACGGCCCGGATCTCGGCGCGCCGGTCCCGGTACAGCGCGCAGGCTTCGCGGCCGTCGGCGGCGGTGAGCACCTGATAGTTGAAGGCCTCCAGCAGGCCGCGAGTCATGCGGCGAATAGCCTCTTCATCGTCCACCAGCAGGATCCACTCGCCGTGGCCGGCCGGCGGTTCGGGCTCTTCTTCCAGTTCCGTCGTCTCGGCCTTGGTCTCGAGCGCGGGCAGATAGACTTTGAACTGCGAGCCCGTTCCGGGTTCGCTGTAGACATTGATGAATCCGCCGTGGCTGCGGACGATCCCGAGGCTGGTCGAGAGGCCGAGCCCCGTGCCCTGGCCCGGATCTTTGGTGGTGAAGAAAGGATCGAAGATCTTGTCGATGATCTCGGTCGGAATCCCGACCCCGGTGTCGGTCACCGAGATCATGACGTACCGGCCCGGTTGGGCGCCCGGCAACAGTTGGGCATCCAGCTCCGCAAACTGGGTCTCCTCGATCGCGATCTTGAGGTCGCCGCCCTCCGGCATGGCATCGCGGGCGTTGACGCAGAGATTCATCAGGACCTGATGCAGTTGCGTCGGTTTGCCGAGCACGGCGCTGACCTGGTCGCCCGCGTGATACTTGAGGTTGATCGACTTCGGCAGCGTCTCTTTCAAGAGGCCGACCACCTCACGCATGACGTGCTTGGGATTGAGCGGAACGCGGTCGCCCTCCGCGCCCCGGGCGAAAGAGAGGACCTGTTTCACCAGGTGACTGCCGCGTTCGATGACCTCTTCCAGGGTGTTGAGCGTCGCCTGCCCGCCCGGATCGGTGACCTTCGACCGCAGGAGGTAGGTCGAGAGCGAGAGCGGCGAGAGAATGTTGTTGAGATCGTGAGCGATGCCGCTGGCCAGGGTGCCCAGCGATTCGAGCCGCTGCGAACGCAACAGCCCGGCCTCGATCCGCTTCTTCTCCGTGATGTCGCTGGCGATCACCAGGCGCGCCTCCCGATTCTCGTACATCAGATCATGAAAGAAGACCTCGACTTCGATCAGGGAACCGTCCTTCCGGCGATGGCGCCACTGGTGAGACTGGCCGGACTCCGATTCCGGCGGCGCCAGATGCTGGAGCAGCTTGCTCGTCTCCTCGATCGGATGGATATCCTGGATCTTCAGTTGCAGAAACTCCTCGCGCGTCCAGCCGTAATTGACCACCGCGGCTTCATTGACGGTCAGGAACGAGAGCGTCTCGGGATCGTAGACCCACATCGGCAGCGGGTTGCTGTCGAAGATGACCCGGTACCGCTCGGCGGCCGCCTGGCTCTCGGCCTCGGCCCGCCGCCGCTCCACGATCTCGGCCTGCAACTCTTCGGTCGCTTCCCGCACCCGCTCCCGCAGGATCTCCTGCTGCGCCTCGCGCTCGCGGGTCAATCCGCGGATCCATTCGATCATCTTGTTGAAGCCGGTCGCCAGCCGCCCGAACTCGTCCGGGGCCGAGGCCGGCACCCGCACGTCGAGCGAACCGGCGGTGACGCGCGCCATCGCCTCGATCAATCCGTTCATCGGCTGATAGACCAGATATCGAAAGAGCAGGTAGATCGCCAGAGTGGTCAGGATGATGGTGATCAACGCCAGCAACCACGCCGTCTGCGCATAACGCCTGACGATCGACGGCACGGTGTTCAGCCGCTCCACGACCTCCACGACGCCGTAGAACTGACCATGGTCGATGATCGGCACAAAGACGCGAAAGCGGATCCCGTGATGCCCCTCGATGATGTAGGACTGCATGGTGCCGGCGGCTCTGGCGCCGCGCTGCAATGCGTCCTGCATCTCCTTGGGAATCATTTCGGCCGTCGTTCCGTCGGAGGAGACCGCGCGTTCGATCAGGGTGTCGCCGGAACGTTCCCACAGGCGGACGGCGTCCACATTCGGACGGGCGCCGCGGGCCTGCGACATCGCCCGCGTCAGGTCGTCCTGGTCACGTGGCATGGGCATCAGGCTGATCTGCTCGGCGACGCTGACCGCCTGTAACCGCGCCAGCTCTTTTTCATCCTCGCGAACCAGATCGACCATCCGAACGCTCACCAGTAACAACATGGCCAGGAACATGCCCAGCGTGATGGCCGAGGCCAACAAGGTGGTCTTGGTATGTAGTTTGAGAGGGCTCATTCATGCTTATCGTAACAAATCAGACCTCGGTTCTGGCAATAGCAATCAGGTCTAGCAAGCCGAATGCCGGAAAGACGCCCCGCTCCCCAAGACCGTGAACCAGGCACAGATCCGGGTCCGATTCGCGTCTTTCGCTCGCAGAATCGGTCTCATCCGCGCTCCGATCCCTTGTGGCGAAAATGCCGGTGTCCCCATGAATGTGGCAAAATCGCCCGCTCCCGGCCGCCCGGCGGCGACTAACTCCAGCATCTTCCACACTTTAGCCACTGGCATCCAGCTTGCTAAATCCTGATCGCCAGATCTAACCTTGAAAGGACAACCCCGGCAGATGGCCAGAAAGCAGGCGCCGATAATTTTTATCACGCTCATCACGCTGATCAGCGGATTGATAAATCTCTACTCAGTGGCGCAGCCGCCGCCGCGAACGATCTCTCCGCGGTGGGGCCGGTTATTCCCGCTGGAGTTCTCCCGGTCTCCGCGCCTGCTGACCCTGTTGATCGGTCTGGCGCTGGTGGTCTCGGCCGTCAACATCTACAAACGCCGGCGGCGAGCCTATCAGATCGTCATGGCCCTGGCCTGCGCTTCGGTGCTGTTTCATCTCTTCAAAGATCATCATCGCTGGCAGTCCGGGTTCTCGCTGGTGCTGGTGGGCGCCCTCTTCTATGCGCGCCGGAGCTTCACCGTCAAGAGCCGGAGACCGGATTGGCGGCTGGGCGCCGTGCGGCTGGCGGTGGCGGCCGTGGTCGCGTTCGGGTACGGTGTGGCGGGCTTCTGGATGCTCGAGCCGCGGGAGTTCGGCGTCAATTTCAACTGGTTCGACTCGATCCATCGCACGCTGCTCTTTTTGAGCTTGATCGGCGATCCGTCGCTGGTGCCGCAGACCCGATACGCCGGATGGTTCCTGGACTCGCTCAACGTCGTGACCCTGGTCGTGATCGGTTACGGGTTGATCTCGCTCTTCCGCCCCATGCTCTATCGCTTTCATACGCTGCCGCAGGAGCGGGCGCGCGCCCAGGAGTTGCTGGCGCAATACGGTCGCACTTCGCTCGACTATTTCAAACTCTGGCCGGACAAATCTTTCTTCTTCAATTCGTCGAACGACTGTTTCATCGCCTACCGCGTGGGGGCCAACGTGGCCGTCACGCTGGGCGACCCGGTCGGCCCCACGAAGAGGCTCCGCGAAACGATCCGCGAATTCCAACAATATTGCGAGGAGAACGGCTGGACCCTGGCCTGGCACCAGACCCTGCCCGATCTGCTGCCGGTCTACCGCGAGCTCGGCTTCAAGAAACTGAAGATCGGCGACGACGCGATCGTCGAGCTGACCACCTTCACGCTCGAAGGACCGGAGATGCGGCGTCTTCGCCAACGCTGCCGGCAGTTGGAGCGAGAGGGCGTGCACACCCGGTACTATCCCACGCCGCTGTCCGACGAGTTGATCGCGCGATTGCGGGAGGTCTCGGACGAATGGCTGCAACTGCCCGGCCGGCGCGAACGCACCTTCTCGCTGGGCCGTTTCGCGGCGGACTACCTGCGAACGACTCCCGTCTTCACCGCCGAGGACCGCGAGGGCCGGGTCCTCGCCTTCACCAATCTGATCTCGTCCTATCACGCGGGTGAAGTGACGGTGGACCTGATGCGCCACCGGTCGCAATCACCGAACGGGATTATGGACTATCTCTTCATTCAGCTCTTCCTGCACTGCCGGCAGCAAGGGTATACGCGGTTCAGCCTGGGCATGGCGCCGATGGCCGGTTTCCGGGAGCGTGAAGAGGCTTCGGCGGCGGAGAGAGCCGTGCATGGCTTTCTGCGGCGCCTCAATTTCCTCTTCAGCTTCAGGGGACTGAAGCAGTACAAGGCCAAGTTCGCCGATCACTGGGAGCCGCGTTACGTCGTCTATCGCAATGTACTCGATCTGCCGAAGCTCGGACTGGCGCTGAACAGAATCTCGGAGCTCGGTCATAAGAGGCCGTAACCAGGGTCAACGAGAGGAGTGACGCAAATGAAAACGATCATGACCAGAGCCGCCCGCGAGATTCTGGTTTCAGTCAGCGGATACACCGACGCCGGCAAGAGACAGCGGCGGAATGAAGATTCGTTCCTGGTCGCCAACCTGATCGCCGAGGGTTACGAGTTGCCGTTCTACCTCAGCGAGCAGAGTCTCAGCCGGCGCGGCATGCTGTTCGTCGTCGCCGACGGCATGGGCGGCGCGGTGGCCGGCGAGGTGGCCAGCGCCGCGGCCGTCACCAGGCTCCACGAAACCATGGCGGCCCTGCCCGACGAGGTGGCCGCCGGCGAACAATTGAGACGCGCGACCGAGAGCGCGAACGAGAACATCTGGGCCCTGGCCCAGGAGAATCCGGCCCTCCGGGGCATGGGCAGCACGCTGACGGCCGTCTTCGTCAAGGACGGCGTCGCCTACCTCTCGCAGGTCGGCGATTCGCGCGCCTACCTGATTCGCGGCGACAAGATCCGCCAATTGACCAGGGACCAATCGCTGGTCCAGTTATTGATCGACATCGGCGATGTCACGCCCGAAGAGGCGCCGTCGCATCCCAAGCGAAAGGTCATCCTGCAGGCCCTCGGAGCCCAGCCGAAAGTACGGGCTGAAATGACGATGGTCGAATTGTGCCGGGGCGACTATCTGATCCTCTGCAGCGACGGACTCTCGAACTATGTGACGCCGCCGGAGATTCACGAGATCGCCGTGCGCTCGCCCGATCGAGAAACAGCCTGCTGGCGGCTGATCGATCTGGCGAACGCGCACGGCGGTGAAGACGACATGACCGTGGTCGTGGCGAGATTCGACGGAGAGCGCCTCCCCTCGGCCAACAGCAAGACTATCACGGCGAGCATGCACAAGATCGAGCGTCTCCGCCAGGGCGGGGCCCGATGCTGACGACTCGAGACCGCCCTTCCCCAGCGCTCGCGGCGTTCGCGGACTCCGGCGACGGCCGCGCCGATTGGATCCGGCCGGCGCTCGGATACCTGCTGGCCGCCGCCGGGTTGATCTGGGTGCTCCACGATTTTCAGTGGGACCGGTGGCGCGGCCTGACCGCGAACCTCGACTGGCGCTGGATCGCGCCGGCCGTGGCCTGCGATCTCGTCAGCTATCTATGCCAGGGGGCGCGGTGGCGGTTGCTGCTGAAACCGCGGGCCCAGATCTCGACCTGGCGGACGACGCAGGCGATCTATGCCGGGCTCTTCACGAACGAGATCCTGCCGATGCGGCTGGGCGAAATGGTTCGCGCCTATCTGGTCTCGCGCTGGACGGCCGTGCGGATGATCGAGCTCATTCCCTCAATGGTCGCCGAACGATTGTTCGACGGCCTGTGGCTGGCGGCGGGGATCGGGGTGACGGCGCTGGCGGCGCCGATCCCCGGGGAACTGCGGTCGGCGGCCGGGATGCTCGGCGCGGGTTTCGTCGCCGCGGCCGCGACGATGTTCTACCTGGCCCGGCGGCCGTTGAATCCGGCGCGTTCGTTCCGGTCGCGATGGCCGGCGCTCTCGTCGTGGCTGGAGAGATTGTCGAGCGGGTGGCGGAGCCTGGGAGAGCCGCGCGTCTGCGCGCTCTCGCTGATCTGGTCGCTGGCGATCCTGACCCTGCAGGCGCTGGCCTTCTGGCTGGTCACGATCGGATGCGGGCTGCATCTCAGCATCTGGATCGGGGTGGCGTGCTTTCTGATCACGCACCTGGGAACGGCCATTCCGAATGCTCCGGCCAACGTCGGGGCTTACCAGTTCTTCACTGTCGCCGGCTTGACGCTGTTCGGAGTGGACAAGAATGCGGCGACGGTCTTTTCATTGATCGTCTTTGCGGTCTTGACGTTGCCGCTGCTGATGTTAGGATTTCTGGCGCTCAGCCGCAGCGGAACCAGCCTCGCGAAGATTCGCCGCGAAGCGCAGACCCCGGCGCCTTGAGGACCCAGAGATCGTGATGCCCGGTGAGGATGCAAGCATGCCATTGAACGAAAACCACAGATTTATCGTCTTGACGCTGGGCGTCTTCTGCCTGACGCTGGGCACGGCCGTGCTGCTCTTCTCGCTGATCGAGCGGGTCTTCTTCGCCGTCAGATTCATCGGCTGGTTCATGGAGCTCTCATCGATCGCCATCCTGTTCGGCGCGATCCTGCTGCGATATGGCTGGAGGAAAAGGGAAATCTAGAAAAGTCGGGAGACCGATCTCTAAACTTCCCCGACTTCTCTAGACTTCTCTAGACTTCTCTAGACTTCTCTTCAATTCGATGCCGGCCAGTCCCTGCCCGGCGATCTGTTTCACCAGCGGATCCGGGTCATGCTCCGCCAGACGCTGCAACTCCGATTCGGCCGCTTCGAGTAAGTAGTAACCGGCCACTTTGGCCGCCTTTCGTCTGACCAGCGGGCTTTGATGCGACAGGGCCGCCTGCAGTCCCTTCGCCAACAGCTCGATCCTGGTCTGTTCCAGCGCCGAAGCGGCGATCCAGCGCAGCTCGCGGTCCTGGTCGTGCAAGACCGCGACCAGCGGCGCGACCGAGTGCTCGCCCCCGATCGTGCCCAGCGCCTGGGCCGCGCCGAGACGGACTTCGCGATCCGGATCCTGCATGGCCTCGATCAACGGCCCGATCGCCAGGGCGCCGCCGATCGTCCCCAACGCATCGATCACGATCCGGCGGACCTCGCGATCCGGATCCTGCAAGGTCGCGATCAACGGCCCGACGGCCTGCTCTCCGCCGATCGTCCCCAGCGCGTCGGCCGCTCGCCGGCGCACTTCGCGATCCGGATCCGGCAAGGCCTCGATCAGCAAGGCCACCGCCTGCTCTCCTCCGATCGTCCCCAGCGCCGAGGCGGCGCTCCAGCGAACTTCACGATTCGGATCCTGCAACGCCGCGATCAGCAGCGCGATCGCCTCGTCTCCGCCGATCTTGGCCAGCGCATCCTCCGCCCTCCAGCGAACTTCGCGGTCCTGATCCCGGAGGGCCTCGACCAGGGGAACGACCGTCTGGCCGCCGCCGATCTTGCCCAGCGCCGTGGCGGCATTTCGCCGGACCTCGCGATCCGGATCCCGCAGCGCCGCGATCAACGGCGCGACCGCCGGTTCTTTACCGATCGTCCCCAGCGCCTCGGCTGCCCGCCGGCGCACCTCGCGGTCGGGATCCTGCAGGGCCCTGACCAACGGGCCGACCGCCGGTTCCCCGCCGATCTTCTCCAGCGCCGTGGCCACGCTCCATCGCACCTCGCGATCGTGGTCTCGCAGCGCCTCGATCAGGGGTTCGAGCGCCTGCTCGTCGCCGATCTTGCCCAGCGCCTCGGCGGCTCGCTGGCGCACCTCGCGGTTCTGGTCCTGCAGGGCTTCGACCAGCGGCAGGATCGCCTGCTCTCCTCCGATTTTGGCCAGCGCGTCGGCCGCAATCCGCCGCACCGAGATGTCGGCATCCTGCAGGGCCTCGATCAGCAACGTGACCGCCTGCTCTCCTCCGATCTTGGCCAGCGCGTCGGCCGCAATCCGCCGCACTCCGCGGTCCTGATCCTGCAGGGCCTCGATCAGCAGCGTAACCGCCTGCTCCCCTCCGATCTTGGCCAGGGAGGAAGCCGCCCGCCAGCGGACCTCGCGGTTCTGATCCTGCAGGGCTTTGATCAGCGGCACGACCGCCCGTTCCCCGCCGACCTTTCCCAGCGCTTCGGCCGCGACGCGGCGCACCTCGCGATCCTGATCTCCCAGGGCTTCGATCAGGAGCGTCACGGCTTGCTCGCCGCCGATCTTGCCCAGCGCGTCGGCCGCGCTCCAACAGACGTAGAGATTCTGATCCTGCAGGGTCTCGATCAACGGCGCGACCGCCGGTTCCGCGCCCAGCTTTCCCAGGGCCTCGGCCGCGATCCGCCGCACCTCGCGGTCCGAATCCCGCAGGGCCACCATCAACGGCGCAATCGCCCGCTCCCCGCTGATCTTTCCCAGGGCCTCGGCCGCGATCCGCCGCACCTCGCGGTCCGAATCCTGCAGCGCCTCGATCAGTGAAGAGATCGCCTGCTCCCCCCCGATCTTGGCCAGCGCATCGGCCGCCCGCCAGCACACATAGAAGTTCTGATCTCTCAACGCCTCGATCAGCATGGCGACCGCCCGCTCTCCGCCGATCTTGCCCAGGGCCGCCGCCGCGCTCAACCGCACGTCGCGGTCTTCGGCCTTCAACAACCGGCTGACGCTCTCGTTCAAATAGTCGGCGGACTTGCCGCCGATTCCGCTGAAACTGCGGATCAGCGATGACGCATAGCTCATCTCTTCCAGATAGGCGTTGCTGATGAAACCCATCAACTGGTCCACGATCGGGGCCAGCAACTGCTGCGAGGTTCCGGCTCCGTAGGCCAGCCCGCGCGCCCGCAGGCGGAGACCGGCGAAGTTGAGCGACTCCGGCAACCGCTCGATCAGACGATAGAGGCCGTCCGGCTCCCGCGAGAGGCCCAGCACCATCGGCAGCGCCTCCATCTCCACCAGGGTGGGATTGAAGTAGGCTCGGCACATGATCGCCTCGCAATCGGGTCTTCGGGCCAGCACGCGGGCCGCCAGATATTCCTGGATCGTCAGGTGCGAGAAGGCCCAGACATCTTCAGCCACTTCACGCAACAGCGGCGTGGCCTTGACCCGCGCGACGAAATCGAGCGCGTCGGTCTGGCTCGGCGAGCAGAAAGCCTCGGCTTCATCCAGTAACCACCGACCTTCAAAGGTCAGCCGCTTGACCTCGCTCTCGAACTGCTCCTCGAACAATCGCTTGAAGGCGATCCGTTCGAGAAATTCGAGATGGCTCCGCCCCTCGGATTCGCTGAACTGCCGGCGGTCGCCCTTCTTCTCCAGATCGACCGTCACCGCCAGGTCGCGCACCAGGCTCTCGTAGAGCTGCAGGCGATCACCGGTCAGTTGACCGTCGCCCTTCTCGTAGTACCGCCGGACCAGCGCGCTGAGCAGGACCGGCGATCGAACCAGGTCGCGGAGTTCGCGCTGCTGCAGCTTCTGAATCAATGAATTGACATCGAGCTGCGGGTCCCGATCGTAATAATGATGCAGAAAAGCCTCGACCTGGCGTTGATTGAGCGGTTCGATCTCCATCTCGGTCGCATCCTGAAACCGGACCTCGAGGGCATAGGGCCGGGTCGAGATGATCAACAGGTTCCGGCCATAGTTCGAGGCGATGAACGACTTGAGGGCCTGGCAGAGCCCCTCGAAGAAGTCCGTATTGCGCACCTCGTCCAGCCCGTCCAGGAAGATGGCCGCCTGGTGCTTCGCCAGCCGCGCGGTGAACTCCGCCTTCAGGCATTCGCGCTCCGCGTCATGCTCCAGATGCAGAAAATGGGCGATGGCCTGCTCGAAGATCAGGTCGCTCAAATTGCCCCGGCAATCGTCGAAGAGTCTCTTGTTGAGGCTCTTCAATTCCAGAAAGACCGGCAGGCGCGACGAATGCTGATTCAGGATCTTGCCGGCCAGCCAGCGCAGAAGAGTCGATTTGCCGCTGCCGGGCGCCCCGGTGATCACCGCCCGGTTCCGGTCGCGCAGCAACTCCTCGGGCCGGATCGGCTTCTCTTCCTTCGCCTCTTCGTCAGCCTCCGGAGGCGCAAACGACGTCCGCCGCTTGCGCAACTCGGAATCGACGAAGCCCATCCACTCGTTGCGCGCCGAGGGCCGCGGATACTCTTCGGCCAGACGGAGCTGCACAAAGACCTGGGTCAGCGGGCGGGAATCGGCCTCTCCCAACAGGCGGACCTGGCCGATGTTCTCCGCCAATCGGGCCAGGTAGATGTTGAGCAGTTCCTCGGCGGTGCGGCAAACAGCCGGGCCGGG
>DATEFT010000268.1:0-12419 GCA_035280505.1 Blastocatellia bacterium
CAAGTGGTCTATCTGGGGCCGAATCTGCCCGCGGACGAGATCGCGGCGGCCGTGAAGAAGGTGCGGGCCAAGGCGGTCGCGCTGAGCCTGGTCTGGCCGGAAGGAAATCAGGATGTCGATGCGGAGATCCACAGGTGGCGAAATCAAAGGGGATCGGCGGTCGCGCTGATCGTCGGGGGCCGGGCGGCGGCTTTCGAAGGCCGGTTTCGCCGGGATGTGAGCGAGTTCAAGCTGACGCCGAACTTCTCCCGAATCGAAATGTTCGACTATATCTTCACTTTCAAGGGCTTCGAGTATGTGAAGATCATCTTCGCTCCCGGCCGGGTCCCCGGAACCGTCAACCTGCTGGTCTTCAAACAGACCTACGAGAGATTCAAATCTCCGACCGAACTCTACCTGGCGACCGAACTCAACGCCGTTCAACAGATGTCGCCCGAAGAGCTCGATCTGATGTCCTATGGAGTGATCACCCTCGATAAGGAAGATCGAGTCACCGCCGATAACGACTGGGAGGCGCGGCTGGCCGGAGCTTCCCGCTATCAGGTGATGCATCAGCACTGGTTTAAACGTCCGGCCCCGTGCACCAGGGTCGACGAGTTCGAGGGCAGATACCGGGCCTTCAAGAACGGGGCCCGGTCGGAGATGTTCAATTTCATTTTTCCTTTTTCCAGGGGCGCGCAATTTATTAATCGCACCTTTTTGCCCGCGCGAGACTATGGCTCGGTCAACATCGTGGTGTTCAAGAGAAAGCTAATCATCTAAATCATAGCTCCGGCTATGATTCCGGGAGTCAATTTTAGACACAGTTAAAGGAGATTAATCGCCATGAACCTGATTTCGAAACACTTTCGATTAACATGCGCATCGATACAAGCCAATGACTTGTGATATCCTATTTGTCAGTAAATTGACTGAAAGTTGCCCGAGATGTTTGCGGTAATACATCAAAGAGTGGTTGTCATGGGCTCAGGGCCATCAATTCAGTGCGATCACCGACTTCGTCGATGCGCTGTTTGAGACACGGACCAGGTATTCGGATTTCGAGCCGCCCCAATCTTCCGGCAGCCGACCACCGGTCGGCGTTCAAAGACCGGAGTCAGAACTCGCTCCGTCGGCTGTAGATCACGCCGAGCACCCCCTCGATATATCAGGCCCTTCGGGCCTCTGAGATCTGGTCAGCAATCTAACCCTGCACGCTAAACAGGCCGCGACCGAGTGCGGTTTCAGGTCCAGTTGCGTAGTGTTGCCCTCCGACAAAGAGAACCGCGGTCTCCATCAGGAAGAAACCCGATTGACCGATCCGGACCGGATCGAGAGGTGATTAGTCACAATGACTGACACCCTTCCCTGGATCCCGGAAATCGGTATGTCAGCGGTGATCCGTAGTCACTGGAGCCAGGTAGACAACCGTGACCCCGAGCGCCTGTCATTCACCCTGGCCGGTGCCTTCAACCAAACGCCCCCAATCAAGGCTGTACTCTGGATATATCAATAGTTAGACGGATTCAGGATTATGAAGATGATTCTGGTATTGATGGTGTTGATGTGTCGGCCTCTTTATCCGCAAACAGAGTTGATGGAGAAACAGGCAGTGCAGACGGCTCAGCAGATGTTGGCGTCCAAACTCGACCCGGATCTGCCACGGGCGGCCTTCGGGCCCTGGTTCAATCAGTTGATTGGACCGGAAGCGAGTGGTGTCTGGCAGTTGACCGAATGCGGCGAACGCGATGGGGAACCGAATGTGGCGGACCGGGACCTGATCGCTTGCGCTGAAGTCAATGCGATCTTGCCGGATGGCCGCCAGGTGATCGTGGCCATCCAGGTCGGGACCTTCAAAAAAGGGATCACCGGCGAACCGGCTTTCTACTCCGCAGTCATCGGGCAGGACGATTATCTCTACCGCATCAGCCGCCTGCGCGATCTGCCGGCCAGGTTGCATCATCATGAGAAGCCGCCCATCTTGTTGCCGGTCGTCAGCCTGGGACTGCCACGGGCCCAGTTCGGCGTTAAACCGATCTATGCCTCATCATTCAATCCGAGCCCTTATCCCTGGACGGAGAGCGCGCCGCCGCCCGCGGAGACCAAACCGCTCCCGGCGGCTCCGGAAGTAACCCAACAGAAGACCGCCCCCCAGGAACCGCAGCAGGTTCAGGAAGGCGTCTTGCGGGGGCGCGCGATTAAACTGGCCAAACCGGTCTACTCTTCGGTCGCCAGAAATCTCAGTATCCTCGGTGAGGTCAAAGTCCAGATTCTGATCGCCGAAGACGGACATGTGATCGAGGCCAAGGCGATCACCGGAAATCCGGTGCTCCGAATGTCGGCGGTGGAGGCGGCGAAAAAGAGTCTCTTCCAGCCGACTTTGGTGAACGGGACCCCGGTTAAGGCGGCGGGCACCTTGACCTTCGTCTTCGACACACGCTGACGGCACCGGCGCCGGCACGCAACGATCTTGAAAATATTCTGAGATGAGCCCCGACACACACGGACACGGCTGTCCGACTATTTCTCAACTCCAAGCCTTGAGTTTGAAAGGAGCAATCGCAATGGGCCTGAGAAAACTGTTCACCCTGATCATGTCAATCACACTCGTCTGTTGCCTGACAGCGGCGGCGACCTTAGGGCAGACCGCGACCTCGACGCTCTCCGGCGCGGTCCGTGACGAAGCCGGAGGGGCCGTCTCGGGTGTGACAATTACAGTGAGCAACAACGCGACCGGCGCGCAACGAACGACCAAGACCGATCCGGAAGGCCGATATTTCCTGGTCAACCTGGATCCGGGCATGTACGAGGTGCGCGCGGATGCCACCGGATACAACGCCGCGATCAACAATCGGGTCATCATGACGGTGGGCGGCGCCACGTCGTTGGACCTCACGCTGCGCGTGGGCGCGGTCACCGACATGGTCTATGTCGAGACCCGGGAAGCCCTGATCGAGCCGACCAAAGCCGAAGTGAGCCGCGTCATCGCCGTCCAGGAGATCGAGACGCTGCCCAATATCGGCCGCAATTTCGTCGACTTCGTCAAACTCTCGAGCGGGGTCGCTCCGGGGCGTGAGAACATCGGCGGCGGGCCGTTCAAGGAGCCGGACACCGGCATCGGCGCGTCGGCGGCCCCGCGGCTGGCCTTCGGCGGACAGGCGGAACTCTTCACGCTGATCCAGGTGGACGGCGTCGACAACACCCAGACCTTCACCGGGCTGCCGCGGGCGACGCCCTCACAGGAATCGGCCCGTGAGTTTCGCGTGCTCAACAGCTCCTATCTGGCCGAATCCGGCCGGGCGCTCGGCGGCATCGTCAACATCGTGACCAAATCCGGCGGCAATAAGATGAACGGGTCGGCCTACTACTTCGGAATGAACGATGCGCTCAATGCCCGCTCGATCCTCAACACGCCGGACGCCGACGACCTGCGGCAGAACCAGTACGGCGCCACCCTCGGGGGGCCGATCATGAAGAACCAGACCTTCTACTTCGGCAACTACGAAGGGCAGCGCCGCGGCGAGTCGAACCGTTTCTCGCAGGTGATCCAGAGCAACCTGGCCGGCATCAACGCGGCGCGGACGCGTTTCGGACTGCAGCCCGAAGTGCTCAACCAGTTGCGGACCAACGACTACGATCAGTTTCTGATTAAGATCGATCACCAGTTGAGTGACCGGCACAGCCTCACCGGGCGTTATAACTATCTCTCCTCCGAAACCAAAAACTTTCTGGGCGGAGGCGGACGCGCCTCGGCGGCGTCCAGCACCGCGCGCAACAATCAGACGCGCGATCAGGCGCTGGCCTTAAGCGCGATCTCGGTCCTCACGCCGTCGGTGATCAATGAAGCGCGCGTCCAGTTGGCGCGGCGCAGTTTCGGTTTTCGGTCGGTGCTCTCCGAACCGGACCTCGAGGTCTCGAACCTGCTGATCACCGGCAAGAGCACGTCGGACCCGGACTACTACCAGGAGGATCGGCTGCAACTGGTGGAGAACGTGACCAACACCATCGGCGGACATCAGGTGAAGGGCGGAATCGACTTCAATTTCCTGAGCGACAATTCCGAGTGGGATCTCTTCTTCCCGGCTCGAATCATCTTCCCCAACCTGCCCGCGCTGACCAACTTCGGCCCGAACTCCACCTCGGGGCCCGTCAATTTCTGGTGGCCGGTCCTGGCGACCTCGCCGGTCCACCCCGGTTTCACGTTGCCGTTCACGAACGCGGTGCCGTCTCAATATCAGAGCGCCACTTACTTCAAGATGAACCACAGCGCTTACGGATTCTTCCTGCAGGATCAATGGAAGGTGAACAACCGGCTGACCCTGACCTACGGGGGGCGCTACGACTTCGAGCACTATCCTTCCCGCTATGTGGCCGAGACCGACATGAACAATGTGCAACCGCGTCTCGGCGTGGCCTACTCGCTCAATGAGAAGACCGTGGTCCGCGCCGGATTCGGCATCTTCAACGACCGGCTGGCGGGCAGCGTCGGCCAGGTCTTCCAGACCGCCGAATGGTCGAGCCGCGGCAACTTCGTCAACGCCCGGCAGATCTTTCCCGGCGTCGCGGCCGTGCCCGGACGCTTCATCCAATTGAACGCGCTCAACGCCGCCGCCACTCCCGCCACCCTCACGTTTCTAACCACGGGCCAGACGCCGATGACCGGAGTCACCAGTCTGACCGATAACCTCAGCGCGTTCCTGCGCACGCCATACAGCGAGCAGGGGAGCTTGCAGGTCTCGCGGGAAGTCTCGCGAGGCGTGGCGCTGACCGCCAGCTACCTGTACGTTCACGGCGTGAAACTGATCGGACACACGGCCAATCTGAATGCGGTGCAGACGGGGGCCCTGGCGAACGGCAAGCCGACGTTCTTCACCGTCACGGACGCTAACGGGAACGTCACCAACGGCCGCCAGTATTCGGAGCTCGGCAACTTCGTGGTCATCGCCAACCTGGGCGACTCCGTCTATCACGGCGCCACGTTCCAGGCGGAGAAGCGGTTCAACGCCGGCACGAGTTTTCATGCCAGCTATACCTTCTCCCGGACGATCTCGGACCTCGATTCGATCTCGAACCTGGCCGACTACCCCGAAGGACAGGGCCTCGACCTCGAACGCGGGCTCTCGCGCCAACACGCGGCTCACCGGTTCACGCTCTCCTTCCTCGGCGAGGTTCCGCAGTGGGTTCCCGCTCTTCAGGCTTTCAGATTCAGCAGCCTGGTCTCGCTCGAGAGCGGACGGCCGTTCAATGTCTTTTCGGGCAGCGACACCAACGGCGACGGCAATCCGAACTCGGATCGTCCGGGACAGTTGGGGCGCAACTCGCTGATCGGCCCACGCTACACCACGGTCGATCTCCGCGTCGCCCGGCCGCTGAAGCTCACCGAATGGCTGAATGCCGAATTCAACCTGGACTTCTTCAATCTCTTCAACCGCACCAACATTCGAGACCTCAACACGGTCTACGGAAGCTCCGATCTGTCGGCCGCTCCGATCGCCAGCTTCGGCACGGCGCGCGATGTCTTCAATCCCCGGCAATTGCAGTTCGGACTCAAACTCAAGTTCTGAACACCAAAGGTCTAGAAAAGTCTAGGAAAGTCGGAGAAACAAAGACCCAGGGGGCAACGCATAGCGCGACTCCCTGGGTCTTTCTTCTTGCGCTTAAACTTCCTCGACTTTTCTAGACTTTTCTAGACTTTTCTAGACTTCTTCGAGCACCGAGCGGTGCGGGTCGACCAGCGTCCACATGACCGCCCCGAAGGCCAGGACCGCCGCCATCAGGTAGAACGGCCAGATCCAGGATCCGAAATCCTTGACCAGATGACCGAAGGCGATCGGCGCCAGGGCGCCTCCGATATTGCCGATGGTGTTCATGAATCCCGTCACGACGCCCGCATATTTGCGTCCGACATCCAGGCAGACCGCCCAGGCGGCGCTGACGGTCACCGTCTGAAAGCAGAGCGCCACGGCCAGCAGCGTCGCGGAGACGACGCGGTCCGCGATCTGCGCGGCCACGACCAGGGTGACGGCGCTGGCGAGGTATCCGGCCGCTCCCACTCCGCATCTCGCGAGTTTGAGATTGCCCGTGCGGGCCAGCCGGTCCGTGATCCAGCCGCTGAACCAGAAGCCCGGAATGCTGATCACCCAGGGCAGCGCCGAAAACCACATGGTCGAGCGCATCGAGAAGCCCCGGGCCTCGATCAGGTAGGTCGGGAGCCAGGTGACGTAGAAATAGAGCCCATAGCCATAGGCGAAATACATCAGGCAGATCAACGCCAGATTCCGGCTGCCGGCCAGCGACCGCCACGGGACGCGCGGTTCGCCGTCCTCCTGGTCGTCGGGGCCCCGCTCGATTCGAATCGCCCGCAGCTCGGCGGCGTTCACTCCCGGATGCTGCTCCGGCAGATCGCGGAACCAGCGATGCCAGGCCACGCACCAGACCAGGCCGACCAATCCGAATTCGACGAAGACCCACCGCCAATGCTGCGTCTTCAACAGCAACAGGACCACGGGGGCGGTCAGGGCCGACCCCGTCGCCAATCCGATGAAGGCCGCGCTCATGACCCGGCCCTGTTCGCGCGGCGGAAACCAGCGCGAAACGGCGCGGGCGACGTTCGGGAACGCTCCCGCTTCGCCCGCGCCGAACAGCGCCCGAATCCAGAAGAGCGACCAGAATCCCAGCGCCGCCCCGGTCAGAATCGTGAAACCGGACCACCAGATGACGATCCGCGTCAGCGCCAGCCGCGCGCCGAAGCGGTCGCCCAGCCATCCGCTCGGGATCTCGAACGCCGCATAGGTGATCGCAAAGGCGCTGAAGATCCAGCCTCGCTGGTAGAGCGAAAGATCGAACTCCTTCGCGATCGACGGCATCGCCGCCGAGATCGAGAGGCGGTCGAGATAGGTGATCGCCGCCAGCAGAAAGATCATGCCCAGCAGCACTGAGCGGGCACGTGTCGGTTGTTCAATTACGGGCGATTGGTACATGCCCCCATCTTACTGGCCCAGTTGCCGGAATCGCAACGCGCTCGGATGTTTCGCATCGTGGTAGATGGTCTGATGAGCGGTGACCATGCGGGTCGCGTTCTGAATCGGCTCACCGGTGTTGAGATTGCGAGCGTAAGAGGGAAACATGTGGCTGGTGATCAAGACTCCGAGCCGATGCCCCTTCTCGAACCGGTGCGCCGTGTCCCAATGGGCGAGAGTCGCCTTGTAGACTTTGCCCGGCTGCAACAGCGACGGCCGATCCCAGCCGCTCAGATACCGGGCGCGAATCTTGCCCGGCAGGCCGATCAGACGCATCACGCCCTGTTCATCGACATCGACCACGCTGGCAAAGAAGTCGGTGTCCCGGGCGCTGGTCGAGAAGTAGAGGTCCAGCTCGATCGGACCGCCGATCTCGAGCGGGGCGGTCAGCGGCGCCGTTTTGTAGACCAGCAGATTCTCGATCCGCGGTTCGAGCTTGACCACGGTGGAGGCGCCCGCCGCCATCTGACTGAAGCTCTTGATCTCTTTCAGCTCATTCGGGATCTGCACGCCGGCGGGATTGTAGGTGTAGCGGTCCGGCTCCTGCTCCCCGGGCGGCGTCGCGGCCAGTTCGCCGACGCTGGCCTGACCGTTGGCCGGCCCCTCGGAGCGCAGATAGTAGGTCACCTCTTTCGAGCGCGGATCGGGCCAGTCGGCCAGGTCGCGCCACTGATTGGCCCCGGTCACGAAGACCCGGACCCTGGGTTGCTGCTCCCACTTGACCGACTTGTTCTTCAACCAGGTGTCGAACCAGCGCACGTAGATCGAATCGAGTTCGGCGATGGCGTCGGGGCCGTAGTCCACGTCTCCGAACCGCGAGCTGATATTGAAGAGATGGGACCAGGCGCCGTAGATCAGCCATTGGTTCTGATGTCCGAGGGCTCGCATGCGGGCCCAGTTGAGTTTGGTGCCGATGCCGTCGCCGTCCCACCAGCCGCTGATGTGCAGGACCGGGATCTTGACCTTGTTCATCTCGTTCATGAAGGTGGCGCCGGCGAACGACGACGCCGTCCCCTTGGCCAGCCAATCGTCATAGAACGGGATGTTCCGGCCGAGCATCTCGTCGTCCACCTTCGATAACGGCAGGGTCTTCAGCTTCTCCAGATCCTGGGGTATTTCCGGGACCGCGGGCACCTTCTTCTCCTTGACGAAGTTGGCCCACCAGAGCGCGCCCCAGAGCATCGGCACCCCATGGTCGATCGGGAAATTGAAGAACGGATCCGGGGGCGAGACCTGCGGCACGATGCACTTGAGCGCGGGATGCACCTCGACCGCCGCGGCCCATTGGACCCAGCCGAGGTAGCTCCCGCCGATCATCCCGACCTGGCCGTCCGACCATGGCTGCCTGGCGATCCAGTCGATCGTGTCATAACCGTCCCGCCGCTCGTGAACGAGCGGGACCCATTCGCCGTCGCTCTGATTGCGCCCGCGCACGTCCTGAACGATGTGCACGTAACCGCGCCGGGCCCACCACTCGCCGTCGAGCTGCGACTGCAGCTCACGGCCGTACGGGGTCCGCGCCAGGATCACGGGAAACTTGCCTTCACCGGCGGGGCGAACGATGTCGGCCACGAGGTCCACCCCGTCGCGCATCTTGATCTTGACGCCCTTCTCGGCGCTCGTCTTCAGCGTGGGTTGACTCAGTTCGGGGTAGGAGGCGGTCGGATCCGCCAGGAAGGCCTCGCCGCCCGACCTGATGGCCTGCAGCTTCTGCGACGGAACATCCCAGGCGGCGAACTTCGAGCCGGCGGCAAAGTAGAGATCGCTCTCCACGCCCGGCAATCGCATCACGTAGACCTCCGCCGCCTGTTTCCGGCCGTCGACCTCGACCGCGCGGGACCTCTTCTTCATGAGCTCCAGCTTGATGGGCGCGGCCGCGTCGAACATGAAGGCCTCGATCTTCTGGAAACCTTCCTTGCCGGGATCGAGCGCCCGGATCATGGTCTCGGTGAAGATCGGATGCAGGTTGCCGAACAGGACCTTCGTCGGCTTGTACTCGACCTCTCGCGTCTTATCCTTGACGGTGATCCGCGCTTTGCCGTCTTTCGCCGAGATTTTGATGCCCGCAGCCCCCTGTTGATTGACCAGCTCGTACTCGGTGACCACTCCGTCGACGATTCGACCGGTGATCCGGCTCTTGATCGTCGTGCCCATGAGGCTCAGCTCGGTCACCGATTCGAACCCTCCATCGGGGGCCGTCTGATAGGTGTTGCTTCCCGCATCATTACCGCCGAACTTCCATTTGATGGTCTCGACGTGCTGTGACTTGACCGCGGAACCCGGTTCCGCATTCGATTGGTTTTGACCCCGGACCATCGGCGGCCGTTCAACGGCCGCCCACCCCGCCACTGCCAACAAAACCAGACAGGCCCATCTTTGAGGCGTGCGTTTCATCTGCATCTCCTTGGCTAAGAAATTTCGACCGTCTTGACTTGCTCTAACATGACCCCGGAACTCCGTTTCAGGTTCGATTGATGCCGATCGAAATCGCCAAAGACACAAAAGACGCGAAAGATTGAGGATCTCGCGGGTTCCGCGCGTTCCGCGGTCGATCGACCAATTTTGTGAGCAAAGTGCTGAATGCGACTGAATTGCTGACGGAAGAGATAACGACCCGGGCGCCGCGATTGTTTGATTAGAATTTTCGCGTAAATGGCCCGGCCCCCACCCTTGCAACCGCTCGAATTTGAAAGCAAGATCCGGAGTGCGAGGACCGCACGCAGTTGATAGATTGGGGGCCGTCAAGTGAGCAAGAAGAAAGGATCAGATATGAATTCAAACGCCAAACGACTCACCGAAACGGAGCAGGACCCTCGCTGGGCGGCCGTCGTCGCCCGGGATCCCGAGGCCGATGAGACCTTCTACTATTCGGTCAAAACGACCGGCGTCTACTGCCGCCCCTCGTGCGCGGCGCGGCAGGCGCGCCCGGAGAACGTCCGGTTTCATACGACCCGCGAGGAGGCTGAACGGGCCGGATTCCGGCCCTGCCAGCGCTGCAAGCCCGATCAACCTGCGGCCGGCCGGCAGCACGCGGCCAAGGTGACGGCGGCGTGCCGGTTCATCGAGGAGGCGGAGAACGTGCCGAGCCTCAAAGAGCTGGCCCAACACGCCGGGATCAGCCCGTACCACTTCCATCGTCTCTTCAAGACCGTCACGGGGCTGACCCCGAGAGCCTATGCGGCGGCACATCGCGCGAAGCGGGTGCGGAACGAACTCGACCGCGGAGGTTCGGTGACGGCCGCCATCTTCGACGCCGGTTACAACTCCAACAGTCGCTTCTATGAAAAATCGAACGAGGTCCTGGGCATGACGCCGAGCAACTATCGCGCCGGCGGCGCCAACCAGGAGATTCGCTTCGCCGTCGGCGAATGTTCGCTGGGCTCGATTCTCGTCGCTCAAAGCGAACGGGGCATCTGCGCCATTCTG
The DNA here is from genome assembly GCA_035280505.1 of Blastocatellia bacterium. GTDB lineage: Bacteria > Acidobacteriota > Blastocatellia > RBC074 > RBC074 > JAKEHZ01. The sequence goes on from DATEFT010000268.1 coordinate 10,425, forward strand.
CTGGGCGACGATCCCGAGGAGTTGACGCGCGAGTTGCAGGACCGATTCCCGCGAGCCGACCTGATCGGCGGCGACGGCGAGTTCGAGCAGCTCGTGGCGCGGGTCGTGGGTTTCGTCGAAAGCCCGAGCCTGGGGCTCGATCTGCCGCTCGATGTGCGCGGCACGGCCTTTCAGCAACGGGTGTGGCAGGCCTTGCGGGAGATTCCGGCGGGTTCGACCGCGAGTTATACCGAGATCGCCGAGCGGATCGGCGCGCCCAAAGCGGTGCGGGCCGTGGCTCAGGCCTGCGCGGCCAATCAGTTGGCAGTGGCCATTCCCTGTCATCGGGTCGTGCGGAACGACGGCGGGCTCTCGGGCTATCGCTGGGGCGTGGATCGCAAACGCTCGCTGCTCGAACGGGAGGCGCTCGCATGAAGGCCCACGTGCAGCAAGCTTCACCATCGGAGCGAACCGAGTCGATCGATTGGGAATCGGTCTCGCAAGAGCTGGACGCCCAGGGCCACGCCCTGATCGAGGGGCTGATTACGCCGGCCGAATGCGAGGCGCTGGCCGGGCTCTACCCGGAGGACGGACTCTTCCGCAGCCGGGTCGTCATGGAGCGGCACGGGTTCGGGCGCGGCGAGTACAAATATTTCAACTACCCGCTGCCCGAGCCGATCGCCGACCTGCGGACGGCCAGCTACCCGCATCTCGCGCCGATCGCCAACCGCTGGAACGAGGCGATGAACATCGACGTCCGGTTTCCGGAAAAGCACGCCGACTTTCTGGCCCGCTGCCATGAGGCCGGCCAGATCCGGCCGACCCCGTTGCTGCTCCGTTATGGAGCGGACGACTACAACTGTCTACACCAGGATCTCTATGGCGAGCACGTCTTCCCGCTCCAGCTCGCCATTCTCCTGTCGGAACCCGGCCGGGACTTCACCGGCGGCGAGTTCGTCATGACCGAGCAGCGGCCGCGAATGCAGTCACGGCCGATGGTCGTGCCCTTGCGCCGCGGCGACGGCGTGGTCTTCGCGGTCCATCATCGCCCGGTCCGGGGCACCCGCGGCTGCTACCGCGTCAATCTCCGGCACGGCGTCAGCCGCCTGCGATCGGGAGCCCGCTACACGGTCGGCATCATCTTCCACGATGCACAGTGAAGCCCCCTGGAATTTGAGATTCAAACCGCGAAAGACGCGAAAGACGCGAATTATCCGTCTTTCGCGTCTTTCGCGGTTTTTAAATCAAGCTTGTCAGCAAAGTACTCGGCGGGTTCCCTACTTATCGCGCTTGTTGCCCAGAACCACGTCGCCCCTGACTCCGCCGGTGATGACGGTGTTGTTGCTCGCGTTATCGCCGAAGGCCACTCCGCCCCGGTCGGCGCTGACGCGGCTACCGCCCGCCGCCTTCGCCTGCGCCAACAGGCTCGCGATCTCCGTCGCCCAGGCCGAATCCTCATTCAACAGTTTGCTGAACTGCTTCCGCAGGGCGGCCTGAGTATCGGCATCGTCGGGGGTGGCGATCACATCCTTAATCGCTTCCAGAGCGGCGGGTTTGGCCTCGACTTTGGGCCACATCCGGCTCCAGAGAGTTTTGGCCGCGCCCCAGGCCTCTCCGGCGATCTTTCCGCCCGCCTCCTCGGCGGCCTTCTCGCCGGCTTTGATCAAATAAGGTAGGACCGGAATCAGGTATCCGGCCAATGAGTTGGTCAAGGTCACAACATCCATCGGTTTGCCTCCAGGCTGAGATTGGAAACCAGGTTGTTTCGGAACCGTGAAAAACGCGGCAGACGCCAAGAGTGATCGACTTCGCGTGTTTCGCGTGTTCCAAGGTTCAAGACAGTTAGTCGCAGAAGCCAGGATCGCCCTCGGTCGCCAAACCGCCGAGCAGCCCTTCCAGGTGCTGCCGGGCTTTCCAGGCCCCGGTGCGGTTGGCGGTCTCGACGCCTTCGAGCCAGATGCGCCGCGCCTCCTCGGGATCGCCCAGCTTGGCCAGCGCCGCGCCGAGCAGTTGATA
>DATEFT010000269.1:0-3204 GCA_035280505.1 Blastocatellia bacterium
CATCTCGGCGATGGCGATCGCGCGGTGCACGCCCTCGGCCTCGGCTTTGGTCGGGCGGGTCAGCGCGTGATATTTCGGCGCGGTCCGGCCCTGGGCCAGCGCGCGTTTGACCAGCACGTCGATCACCACGCCGTTCTCCGCATGCATACAGATCAGGCCCCCGGCCTCGCCCGCCGTGGTCATGGCTTTGAAGATGGTTCCGTCGTCCACCAGAAAGACGCCCGGATAGGCCATGAACAGCTTGAAACTGGTGATCCCCTGATCGATCAGGGCCTTGAGTTCGGGCAGCCGTTCATCGGGCAGGTCGGTGACGATCAGGTGAAATCCGTAATCGATCGCGGCCTTGCCCTCCGCCTTGCCGAACCAGACGTCGAGCGCTTCATTCAAGGCCTGGCCCCGATATTGGACCGCGAAATCGATAATCGTGGTGGTTCCGCCGAAGGCGGCCGCCCGGGTTCCGGTCTCGAAATCGTCTGAAGACGACGTGCCGCCGAAGGGCAGATCCAGATGCGTGTGCGGATCGATGCCGCCGGGAATCACCAGCCGGTCCCGGGCGTCAATGGTCTTGTCGACCTCGCCGATGATCTGTTCGAGATCTTTGCCGATCAGGGCGATGGTCTCGCCGTCGATCAGCAGATCCGCGGAGTAGACGTCGACCGCCGTGACGATGATGCCGTTTTTGATCAAGATTCGCATGGGTGTTCTCCAAACTTTTCAGCAGGTCGCGAGTGCCTCGTCAAGTGCGTTCGCCAATTCGTCGATCTGATCGCGGGTCGCGATCAGCGGAGGACCGAGGCGGATCACGTTGCCATAGAGGCCGCCTTTGCCGATCAGCACTCCGCGCTTCTTCGTCTCCTCGAAGACCTTGAGCACGGCCTGCGGATGCGGTTCCTTGGTCCGGCGATCTTTAACCAGTTCCAGCGCCTGCATCAATCCCATTCCCCGCACGTCGCCGATGATCTCGAAGCGTTCCTGCAGCCCCATCAGTCGTTCGCGCAGGTAGTCGCCCACGACCCGGGCATTGTGCGCCAGGTTCTCCCGTTCGATCACCTCGATCGTCGCCAGCGCCGCGCGCATCGAGACCGGATTTCCGCCGAAGGTGGAGAAGGTGATTCCGGGCACGGCCTTGGCGATCTCCGGCCGGGCGATGGTCGCGCCGATCGGGGCTCCGTTGGCCATGCCTTTGGCGAAGGTCATGAGGTCGGGATCGACGCCCCAGTGCTCGATGCCGAACATGCGGTCTCCGGTGCGGCCCCAGGCGGTCTGCACTTCGTCGCAGATGAAGACTCCGCCGTATTGCCGGATGATCGCGACCGCCTCCTGAAAGTACTCTTTGGGTGGGGTCACGAACCCGCCGGCGCCCAGGATCGGCTCGGCCATGAAGGCCGCGATCTTCCCGGAGGTCGAGGTCTCGATCACCTCCTTGAGGTCTTTGGCGCAGGCGAGATCGCATTCGGGATATTTGAGCTTGAACGGACAGCGGTAGCAGTAGGGAGCGGGCGCATTCACGTAGCCGGGGACCTGCGCGGGCAGAATCCTCCACGGCGCCTGGCCGGCGGCGGAGATGGCCGCGGCCGAACGGCCGCTGTAGCTGTGGCGCAGGGTGATGATCTCCTGGCGGCCGGTGTAGAGCTTCGCGGCCATGGTCGCGGTCTCGTCCGCCTCGGTCCCGCTGTTGGAGAAGAAGCTCTTCTCCAGGGGGCCGGGCGTGATCTCGGCCAGTTTCCGCGCCAGTTCGGATTGCGGCCGGTTGGCGTAGAGCGTGGAGGTATGGGCGAGTTTCTGCAGTTGGTCGACGACGGCGGCCGTCACGTGCGGGTGGACGTGGCCGACACTGGTGGTCAGGACTCCGCCGAAACAGTCCAGATACCGGTTGCCGCTTTCATCCCAGACGTACATCCCCGCGCCGTGGTCGAGCGCGATCGGATTCTGGTAGTACATGGCCACCGCCGGAAAGAGATAATCCTGGTGTTTTCGAATGGAATCGTTCTGAGCGCTCTCGGAATCGGTATTATTCATAGATCAGGGCTCCTCTAGGAAAATCGGACATCGTGCGTCAGCGTGATGCGGGACGCATTATGGCACCGGCATAATTTTCTAACAAACGAATTATGCTTTCTACTAGGGCGGAGGATCAGGCGAGGGGAAATTTACCCTTCCACGTGCAGTTCGTTGATCAGCCGGTGCAGATACTGGCGGCTGATCTTGAGCCGGTGTGCGGCTTCCGATCGAGATCCGTTGCATTCGCGCAGCGCCTGGCGCACCAGTTGCCGCTTGAAATTGGTGATGGCGGTTTCAAAAGAGAGTTCCGGAGGCAGCAGGCCGTTGACCAGTTCGAGTTGCGGGACGCTCGAGGGCGGCGGCGTGATCTGGATCGCATTGGCCTGCGACATGACCTTCTCGGGCAGCAAGCCGTCGTCGAGCACGGTGGCCGGGCTGATCACGACCGCGCGTTCGATGACGTTCTCCAGTTCCCGAATATTGCCCGGCCAGCGGTAGGTGGTCAGGCGATTGAGGAAGATCGGGGTAAAAGTCGGCGCCGGTTTGCCATGTTTGGCCGAAGCCTTGGCGGCGAAATGCGTGGCGAGAATCGGGATATCGTCCGGGCGTTCGCGCAGCGGCGGCAGGTCGAGGTTGACGACGTTGAGGCGATAGTAGAGATCGGCGCGGAACTGACCGTTCTCGACCATCTCTTCCAGGTTGCGGTTGGTCGCGGCGATGATGCGGATATTGACGGTGATCGGTTGTTTGCCGCCCAATCGCTCGAATTGCCGTTCCTGCAAGACGCGCAACAGCTTGACCTGGATCGCGGGCGAGAGTTCGCCGATCTCGTCCAGAAAGAGCGTGCCGGTATCGGCCTGCTCGAACTTGCCTTCTCGGCGGGTGGTGGCGCCGGTGAAGGCTCCTTTCTCGTGACCGAAGAGCTCCGATTCGACCAGGCTTTCAGGCAGCGCCGAGACGTTGCAGGCGATGAACGGGGCGCGAGCCCGAGGACTGATGTTGTGGATGAACCGGGCGAGCATCTCCTTGCCGGTGCCCGATTCGCCGGTGATCAGGACGGTCGCGCTGGTCTCCGCCACCGCGCGGGCCTGGTCGATGATGCGGCGCAGCATGGGACTCGACCCCACGATGCCTTCCTGCCAGCCGCCGGTGCGGCGCAGTTCGTCGCGCAGCGTGAGGTTGTCTTTTTCGAGCAGGTAATGC
>DATEFT010000270.1:0-2428 GCA_035280505.1 Blastocatellia bacterium
TAATCGTGACGGCGGTTGCTCGCGCGGGTTTGCCTTTGTTGAAATGACGACCTCGGAGCAGGCGCTAGCGGCGATCCAAGCGCTGGACGGCCATGATGTCGATGGCCATCTGCTCAGAGTCAACGAGGTCAAGCCCAAAGAGGGCTGCCGCGGCCAGACCGTTGTTGGTGGCGGACGCTAGCATGGATCGTGACAGCCATTTGTAAATCCGGTTAACGTTATCAAAACCGCCGTCGAACTTTCCAGGAAGGTCTGGACGTCGAATTCGATTGCATCATGACCCAATCTTTTATAAACCTGTTTGATGGACTGTCTCAACCAAGCCTGCAGCGGCAGTTCCAAAGAAACGACTGGCCCGACAGGGCGCAGACAGTTAAACCGTCTCGAGAAACAATAAAGGAGTAAGCTTGCCTACGAAAAATTCTACTAAATCAGGGAACCCTGTTCAACGTATTAAAGGTACCAGCTCAGATGCCGTTGGAGTAACCCAGGCGAAGAAAGCAGGCACTGAATTTGAATGGCATTACGGTCGCATGACTCGCATCGGAAGCTTTGACTTGGCTACCGGTAACAGAGAGATTGTGATCGTCTGGGAGGAAGGAGGAGTGAGTTCGCAGCAAGGCAGCATCACCGATGAACAGTGGGAGATCTTCAAACTGGCCTTCAGCACCACCGGACGCATTGCCGTTCTCAGTGATCAGACCGGAGATGGTTGGATGTACGATTACCGCTTCGTGGAAGCAGTGCGTTAAGAGCGGCTCGACGACCACAGGGGGATGGGGTAGGCGAGCGGATGAAGTGTAGAAGTCACGTTCTGACCAGAGCCCCAGCCCACAAAAAGGGAAGTTAATTCTTTACGTGCCCTCAGACCCGCCGGCCTGAATCTCGATGCGCCGCTGCGGCGCCGAAACCCACCAGCACCTCTCGAAGCGTCCGGCGCCGGGTAGATCATGCGGGTGGAGCGGGAATAGTAATGAGAGGTCCGGGCTGTTACGCGCCGCCTGGCTTCCGAGTTGCCCGGAGCCCGATTGAGATCCACGGTCCCGGCGCACGCCTCGAGGGCTGTCTTCGCGATGCCGTTCAGATTTAGCGTCCTTCATTGGCTGTTCCTCCTTTCATGGCTGTTGATCCTCGCACAACGGATGGAGATGTTTCCGCAGGCGATCGGACCGCCTGCGGGATTCTCTTCCGGATGATCCGCGCCGCTCTATTCACGCGGCCGCACGGCGACGAAGCGTGCTCCCTCGGCCCGACGTACCCGCAGCAAGACTCCGCCCTTGCCAGCCTTCCGCATAGCCGCGTCGAATTCGTTTGCGTTCGAGACTGGTTTGCGGTTGACCTCCTCGATTACATCGCCGCGCTGCAATCCGGCTTCAGCGGCGCTGCTATCGGCGTCGATTTCAATGACGACGACTCCGCGCACGGCCGGCGAGAGATTCAACCGGCGTGCCGTCTCGGGCGTCAGGGTCTCCACGCTGACCCCGGTCAGCGCGCCGGCCGCCGGACTCGATTGGCCTTTGCCGGCGCCACTGATAGCATCCTTCGATTCCATCTCGGTCAGTCTCGCCGTCAATTCACGTTCGGCGCCATCACGCCAGATCTTGAACCTGACGTTCGAGTCCGGAGCGGTCTGCGTCACCAGATTGCGTAAGCGCGATGAGTCGTCTATCCGCCGGCCCTGAAACTCCGTGATGATGTCGCCGGCCTTGACGCCGGCGCGGTCCGCGGGTTGGCCGGGCTCGACCTCCTGCACCAATGCGCCCTGCGTTCCCTTGAAGTTGAACTGCGCGGCCAGGTCAGGCGTCAAATCGCTAACTGTCACGCCCAGCTTGCCGCGATGGACTGTACCGCCCCTGAGCAACTGGTCCATGACCGACCGTGCCATTCCGGACGGAATGGCGAAACCGATGCCGATGTTGCCACCGGTTTGCGAGAGGATCTGCGACGGGATGCCGATCAACTCGCCTTTGAGATTGACCAGCGCGCCGCCCGAGTTTCCGCGATTGATCGCGGCGTCGGTCTGCAGAAAGTCTTCATAACTTCCACTGCCCAGACCGGAACTCGTCGAACGTCCTTTGGCGCTGATGATGCCCATTGTCACGGTCTGGCCAACTCCCAACGGATTGCCCACGGCGAGGACGACATCACCGACCTCGGCCTTGTCGGAATCGCCCAAGGGAATCACCGGGAATCCGCCGCCGTCGATCTTGAGCACGGCGATATCGCTCGGCGGGTCGGCGCCGATGATTTTGGCCCTGAAGCTGCGCCGGTCGTTTAATGTCACTTCGACCTTCTCGGCGCCATCCAACACATGGTTATTGGTCAGAATGTAGCCGTCGGGGCTGATGATGACGCCGGAACCGAGGCCGCCGGGGACCAGCCGTCCGCGATTTTCGGGAGACTGGCGGGGCGCGGGTGATTGCCGGCG